>JAKCCC010000009.1 GCA_021838985.1 Planctomycetota bacterium | reverse complement strand
GCCCGCGCAAGCCTCGCCACGCCGCTTCTACGACAGCTTCGAAATATGGCCGCAACCCCGCGGATTTCACCATTTTCGACGTCCTGGCGACGTTCACCCCCTATTCGTGAAAATTCGTAAAATTAGCATTTCGCCCCCTCCATTCGGGCAAATGGGCGCACCCGGGAAAGCCCGCGGCGCACTTTGCCGTAAGCCCAGCTTTGTTATTGTGAAGCGGGGTGTTGCCAAAGCCATGGCCCCGCGCTCTCTGCACTCGCCTGTGAAATATTCGGGGTGCTCGTCAGGAGCCGTGAAATGAGTGGTTTTCCACCCGTCATTTAGCTTGTTTTCCAGCTTCCGGATCGACTGGCCAAGCCGCTTCCCCACGTGCGGTGCCGTTCGGGGGCGGCGAGCGCCGGCAAAGTTCGCCCCAATTTAGCCCTCACCGCCCCCGGTGGTGGGCGCTCGCCCGATTCAAGCCGCGGGAGCGGCTTCTTTCGTGGCGCAGCGAAAGTGGCCGGGCGCGATTCCCAATTCGCGTTTGAAGGCGCGGGTCAAGTGTTCGCCGTCGCGGAAGCCCGCCCTGTGGGCGATGGCGAGCAGCTTGTCCTGGCTGGTTAAAAGTAGCTGCCGGGCGTGGTTGACGCGATGGCGCAGAATCTGGGCCTTAATAGGAGTACCCACCTGTGCGGTGAAAAGCCTATACAGCCGCCGCTCCTGCCGGTCCAAACCGGCCGCATGGACCACGTCCGTCACCCCCAAGTCCGGCCGTTGATAGTTTTCAGCGATGAAACGCAGAGCCGCGGCCACCGCCGGGTCATCCACCGCCAGTATGTCGGAACTCCGCCGCGCGACCACCGGGCCGGGGGCGACGCGGATTGGCTCCGCTGGTGGTTTTTCGCCATGCATCAGCCGATCCAGCAGGGCCGCCGCCTGGTAACCATGTTCCCTGCGCCGGCGCTCCACGCTGGAAAGCGGCATAGGTCCGGCTTCGCAGCTAAGCACATCGTTGTCCGCCCCCACCACGGCAACCTCGTCGGGCACGCGCAGGCCGGCGACTTCGCAGGCTTGCAACACCCACAGGGCTTTGCTGTCGTATTGGGCCATAATTCCCACCGGCCGCGGCAGGCGCGTGATCTGCCGCACCAGGCCGCGCATCCGTTCGGTTTCATCGACGTGGAAGCGCTGGCCGGCGTTCTGAAAATCGAGCAGGTGAAAATCGCGCCCCGCCTTCCGCACGGCCCGCTCAAAGCCCTGCATTCTTTCGGTTTCCACCCAACTGCCCCAGACGCACACGAAAGCCAGATGCCGAAAGCCCCGGGAAATAAGGTGTTCCGCTCCCACCCGCCCGATGGCGAAATTGTCCGCGAGCACCCGCGGCACCTTCAATGCGGGGACCTCGTTGGTCAGGTCGACCACGGGACAGCGGCAATGGCGGACCAGACGCGCTACCTCGCCCGTGGCGTTGTTGATGACCGCAATAATTCCTTCGCCGCGCCAGGCCGGGGGGACTTTTCCGAGGTGCGCCACCGCGTCGTTGAGAATCCAGCCCGCCTGCCGCGCGTATTGCACGACGCCGTAGTGAACTTCATGGTCGTACCACTCCAAGGCCACAAGAATCCGCGGATGTTGAATTGCATGAAGCATGGGCATAGGTTCGAAGTCCTGAGGATCGACATCGGCGCCTTTACCAATAATATAGCCGCTTTACTGGGCAGCCAAAGCTCAACACTGAAAACCGCCTTTCCCCTCTGCGGGAACCGCCATAGAAACAACGGAAAACGGGCTGTGATGGAAGCCAAGGTGGTCTACGCCCAGGGGAGGGCCTCGGGGAAACGGAATAACGGCCGATGTGACCGTCCGTGCCCTCTGCGGAAAATGCCATAAGATTCGCAGAAAAAGCCATAGACACGGCCCGGCCGGGTGTGATAAATAATCCGGTAGTTCGCTCCGGAGTGAAGACGGCGACGGTGCAGGGGCGGCCCGGGGCGGGGCGAACCGAAAGCGAGCGTGCAAAGGAGCCGGTGCAGCCCTCGCTGAAAATGCCATAAGATTCGCAGAAAAAGCCATAGACACGGCCCGGCCGGCAGGGTAAGAATAATGTATGAGCATCGCGCGGCGCCGATAACAAACCGTTGCGCGGACAGGTGCCGCGTGGGATGAGGAGCGGAAGGCCCTGCTTGTATGTGCTTTAATTTAGTAATGTCCGTGGCTTCTGTGTGTTGGCGGTGAATTGTCTTGGCCAAAAAGATGTCTTGTGGGCTTGACATGCGTTTTGTGTTGCGGTACATTGCGAACAGCTGCAGTTACTTCCATGTGGAGTACAACGGTGGACATCCCACGCTGCTATTGGTTTGATCTTGGTTGTATGACCGGGGCCAGACGATCTCGGGAGGCCTCTGGTCAGTTGTTCCTTCCGATCTTGACGTGGATTTACTTTCGTTATATTATGGTATCTTGCGTGTTCGTTAGGGCGAGGTATAATGCGATTCGTCTAAGCCGATGCGGGTTTAAGCCGGGTCGTGCGATCCGGGCCCTGGCATCCGTGGGACGAAGAGTCGCTGCGGCGACAAGCTGTTAAAGGAGCTCTACCATGACCAGTCAGAATAGTTTCCAGGTTTCAGGCGGCAGCACCGGGATTTATCCCGGAGAACTGGAGCGGACGGGGCTTGAAGTGCGGATGCGGCGCTGCGGCGCGGAGGGGATCCTGTGGCCCCGGTTCACCTCGCTGCAACGCGGCGTGGCCAGGCCGAGGCGGGCCTTCACGTTGATCGAGCTGCTGGTGGTGATATCGATAATAGCCATTCTCATATCTATATTACTACCTGCGTTAGCGAAGGCCCGGGAACTGGCCAACCGCGCCGTCTGCATGGCCAATATAAGGGGGATCATTGAATCCCTCATTACGTACGCACAGTCCAACGGCGGCGTATTCCCAACGGTCTACTACGACAACTACTACCGCTACGAGGGGTGGTACTGCAACACCCCGCAGGAGCCGTACGGCTACAGCGAGGCTAACGGTCCCACCACCGCGCAGGCCATGGTGGCGAACTGGTACAACGACGCCGGCAACCCCCCGGGTTCGGGCAACGGAGACGGGCGAATCTGCCCAGCGGCCAACCTGTGGCTGCTGGTGCTGCAGGGCTACGCCACGCCAGCGACTTTTATCTGCCCCTCCGACCCCCTGGCCGTGCGGCCGTCGATGGAGTACGCCCCTTCGGGCACGGTTATCGCCCGGGCCGGTATCGTCATAAAATACGGGTCCGGCCCCGGCCTGATCTACTACCCAGATTTCGGTCCACCGGACCAATACGGCAATAATCAGAGGGGCAACGGCTTAAGTTATTCCGTTCCTTTCTACCTGCCCGCCAGCGGTAGCAACTGGCCGAAACTGCGCGCCAGTACCGGCCCGTGGTGGGGTACCACGGAGGCGACCACCGAGGTGCCGCTGGTCAGCGACATGGCTCCCTTGGACGACAGCACCAGCCAATACGCCTCGGGGACATTCGAACGTGTCACCACCACGCTGCCGACGGCGAATACTTACGGTCCGTATATCTATAACTCGGGCAACCATGCCGGTGACGGCCAGAACGTGGGCTTCGGCGACGACCACGTCACGTGGGAGATATCGCCCTACGTGGGTCAGAATGGCGACAATATTTTCACGTACACCACCGCGACGGGCGTCGTCAATGGCACTACGGACACCAATCAGGTTGGGCTTACCGGGATCGGGCAGGGCAGCAGCGCTCCCGCGCCTCTGATTTTGACCCGGGCCGCTCCATTTGACATCTGCATGACGCCGGTGCGAAGCGTTAACTCCGATACGGCTCGCTCCAACGGCGGTTATGGCAGCGCGTGGTGAAGCGGCCGGGGTCGGCAAGGCAAGAATAAAAAGGAACAGCCATTTTCCGTTTTAGGTGTTTGGTCTTCAGTAAAAACTCTTTGCAAAGGGGGTCTACCATGGCGGATGACAGGTTAGAGGCTCTAGGGTATAGGGTGCAGGCCGGGGGACGTGGCCAACAGGACTCCGGGGTGGGGAGGCGCGGCGAGGGGTTTGCCTGCCCGATAACCGAACGCCGAGAACCGAAAAAAGGTTTTACGTTGATTGAGCTGTTGGTGGTGATAAGTATCATCGCGATACTTGTTTCCATCTTGCTGCCGGCTCTGGCTAAGGCCCGGGAACTGGCCAACCGGGCGGTATGTATGGCGAATGTGCGCGGGATCATCCAGGCGATGGTCACGTACAGTCAGGGGAGCGGCGGAGTCTTCCCCATCCACGCCATTGGGCCAACGACCAACTACTTCAACGCGCCGCTGGTCACCGGCACCAGTGCCCCTTCGGTCGCCTACACTGCGCCGGCGATGGTGCAAACGTGGTACCAGGTCGTTCCGAGCAGCGCCAGCGCCAGCGCCGCGTGGTATCCAGTGCCGTTGACCAACTTGTGGTTGCTGGTGCTGCAGGGCTACGCGACACCGGGAAGTTTTATCTGCCCGTCGGACCCGCTGGCGGTGGGCCCCTCGGTGGAGTACCTGGGACCGCCCGTAAACAGCGCCCCCGAGTACGGATCGAACTTCGGCGTGATGCCCAACGCGACGCAAATGTGTGACCCGAGTTACTGGTACACCAATCCGCAAGGCCGGGGGGAAAGCTATTCCATCGCGTTTTCCTGGCCGTGGGCGGGGCCGGCCTCCGGACGGAACATCATGGCAACTCCGGGCCAATGGTGGACCACCGATGGTGCCAATTCTGAGGTGCCTCTGGTCAGCGATATGGCCCCGATGGACGGCACCGCCACGAACGGCGATGGCTTGGACCAGGGGGTGTTCGCGCGTATTACCACCACCCTGCCGACGGCGAATACTTACGGTCCGTATATCTACAACTCGGGCAACCACGCCGGCGACGGCCAGAACGTCGGCTTCGGCGATGACCACGTCGCTTGGGAAATATCGCCCTACGTCGGCCAGAATGGTGACAACGTATTCACCTACACCACCGCGACGGGGGTAGTGAACGGCGCCACCGATACCAATCAAGTTGGCTTAACTGGCACGTATGAGGTTACGGCACCGGCCTGTGACCAGTTGGCGGCGCCCTTCGATATTTGTATGACACCGGTGCGGGTGGTTAACCGCAACTTCAACGGCGAGATGTGGTGAGCGTGCACCGTCGCTGGGGCAGTGCCGGATGGTTTGGTCTTCCCGCCGGTGCCGGTTCTGGGCGCCAGCGGGCGTGATAGAGGAGCTTTCCATGAACGCTAATGAAATCTTCCAGTCCTGTGGCGAAACGACACCGGTGGAGGACCTGCGGCAAGGTGCCTTGTTGGCGCGGGCCGTGGTTCGAATGGATATCCGCCACCGCGTCGCCGTGGGGTACCCGCCGGGGCGTGGTTTTACGTTGATCGAGCTGCTGGTGGTAATAAGTATTATCGCGATACTTGTTTCCATCCTGCTGCCGGCATTGGCCAAGGCGCGGGAATTGGCCAACCGGGCGGTGTGTATGGCCAACGTCCGCGGGATCATCCAGTCCATGGCGACGTACGCCCAGTCGAACGACGGGTATTTCCCGGCGCAGGGAAGTGCCGTTCCCTGGGGCGACTATGTAAACCAGCCCATACCGGGCAACGCGGGCAATGGCAACAATCCCACCATTACCCCCGGTCAGACGGCGCAACAAGCGGTGGCGCAGTGGTATAGCGGCGGCAGCTACGGTGGCAACAACACCTACGTGTGTCCGCTGGCCGACATGTGGATCCTGGTGCTCCAGGGCTACGCGACACCGAAAACATTCGTCTGTCCGTCCGATCCACTGGCCCAGGGACCATCCCTGGAGTACGTCACCTTGAATAATCAGGCGACCTATGTGGAAAACTTCGGAAATATGAATCCCACCGCTACGCCGAGCGGATGGACCCAGAGTATGACGGGAGCGGGGGTGAGCTATTCCATCGCGTATCCGTGGGCGGGTGGCGTGGTTTGCAACCAGCCGCCGAGTCTATGGTACAGCACCAACGGGGCGACTTCCCAGGTTCCCCTGGTCAGCGACATGGCGCCAGTCGACGGGGGCACGACCGGCGCCGTTCCCGGGAATTCCGGGGCTGATGTGTACGACGGGCCTGGCATGGGTATGTACCAGAGGATCACCACCACCCTGCCGACGGCCAACACCTACGGGCCGTACATTTACAATTCCGGCGACCATGCCGGCGATGGGCAGAATGTCGGTTTTGGTGACGCCCATGTGACTTGGGAAACCTCGCCCTACGTCGGCGAGAATGGAGATAACATCTTTACCTATACCACCGCCACAGGCGTGGTCAATGGAACGACCGATACCAGCCAGGTAGGCTCGACCTCCTCGAGCTGGAACAATAGCGGGCCACAGATTCTGTCCGGCAATCCGCCGTTTGACACCTGCATGACGCCCGAGCGCGCGGTAAATCCCACCGCGGCGGCGGCCGGCGGTGGCTATGGGGACGCGTGGTGAGGTATCGTGACCGGACACAGCTGTGGACGATTGTAGGTGCGGCGTCGGGCGGACGCCGCAAGCCGGATAAGAGGAGCGTATGCGCGCCTGTATGTGTAGAACCTGTCGGCTGGGATTGAGCTTGTGCGGACTGGTGCTGGCTACAGCTATGCCGGGGCAACGAAAATTGCAGGCGCGCCCAGCCCTTCATAGGATCGTGCAAGGCTATTACCTCTACCAATACCCGGCGCGTGGGAAAGCTGTGCCGGCACCGCTGGCCTTCAGCCGAGGAGGGCTAACCAATGGCAAGGGAAGCACCGATTTTACCCAGACCTCGGGAAAATTTCACAGCAAGATGTCGGTTGTCCTCGACTTGTTGCGCGATCGGCCCCTAGACCGAGTGGCGGTGGATGTGGCGTTCAGGCCCGGATGGTGGCACGTGTCCTACGCGACGCTCGCCTACCGGGCTGGTGGGGCGAAGCGCTATCGCTTGGCCGGCACAGGCGTCCAAGCGTGCCTGAAAGCGCGTCCCCGGATGGTGTTCCAGCTGCACGGCGCGCCGGCCAAGTTCGTCAAAATCACCGTCACCCGTCCGTGGCCAACAAACGAGAACATGTCGCTCAAGCGGGTGGCAATCTGGAGCCAGGGACCGGGGCCCAGGGTGGCACCGGCCCATGGGCCGCCCCCAGCTGACGGGGTGCTGCGGTCGGAATTTAGTCGGGGCGCGATCCTGGTGGATCGTTTTGGGCAATACCTTTACCAAAATTGGCCAGCAAAAATCCACTCCGATCGGCAACTCGTTCAGGCGACGGCGCAAGAAAAGCAGGCACTGGCCCATGCGCGTTTCGACCATCGGAAGTTCGACCGCTATGGCGGTCTGCGGGCCGGTCCCACCGTTGAAGCCAATGGCTTCTTTCAGCTCAGAAAGATCGGTGGTCGCTGGTGGTTTATTACGCCAGAGGGGCATCGCTTCTTCTGGCTTGGCGTGGATGGCGTGTACATTCCCGGAACTTGGACCCAGCTCTTCAAGCCGCACACCCGGACCGTGCGCGATGTTTTCTCGGCGTTGCCCGACCGGCGGCGTTTCCTACCGGCGTATCACTTGGTTCCCGGCTATGGCACGGGCCGTTGGGACAGCAATCTGGTGAGTTTTCGGACGGCCAACGATATACGAAAGTATGGGCCTGATTTTAAGCGAAAATGGCTGGAAATCACTTATAGGCGCCTGCTGGCATGGGGCTTCAATGCGGAGGGGAAATGGTGCCCGCCACACCTGTTGAGATTTCCGTATATAGTCGTGTTGGAGCCGCAAAGTGCCAAGCGCGTAGCCGGTGTCGTTGATCCTTTTGATCCGGGCTTCCGCGCCAGCGTGGTGGACGGGGTCAAGGCAACGGTTACGGCGGATCGAGGCGATCCTTGGCTGCTCGGATACACTTTCGAGAGTGAAACGGGGTGGAGGCCGCAAACCTTGCAACGGGTGCTGCGGGAAAATGCCAACTGCGCGGCGAAAAAGGCCCTCATCGATTTTCTGGCGCGGAGGTACCGTCATGATCTGGCGAAAGTGAACAGCTTGCTTAATACTCACGCGCGCAGTTTCTCGCAGCTGGTCAACGCGTCCATTCACAAAGCTGCCCTGCCCAAACGGGAGGTGAAGGCTTTTATACGTTTCGCCTCCCGGCGTTACTACCGAATCGTCAGCCGAGTGGTCAAAAAGTACGATCCGAACCACCTATTCCTCGGTTCTTGGCTCGGTCCCGGTAATGATTGGGATAGTTCGCCGGCATGGGTAACTGGCGGCAGGAAATACGTCGACGCCTTCAGTTTCGACTACTACGGTTCTCACGCGGGTTGGCTGAGCCGCTACCAAAAATATGACAAACCGGTCTTGGTGGGGGAGTTCTCTTTTACCGTGTTTGGGCACGGGCTGCTGGCCAACTCCAGCACCAGTGGGATTGCCAGCCAGAAAGCACGAGGGTTGTACTACCGCTACCTCGTGGAACGGTTGGCGGCCAGTCGCCTATTTGTCGGTTGCGCCTGGTTCGCCTATTACGACAATCCCGCCACTGGCAATCCGGTTGGCGAAAGCGCCAACTATGGTTTGTGCGACATCTGCGACCAACCCTATCTGTCGATGGTCCGCCAGATGGCCAAGACCAATCACCGGGTGTACGGGATCCACGCGGGCAGACTCAAGCCGGTGACTCGAGCTAGGCTGGGATTGGCCCAAGCGCCCAAGTGAGAAACTACGCAGCGTTCTGGAATAACGCCGGGGTCCATGCTTGATTTCCTACGAGTGGATGGAATTTCCCTTTGCGGCGGTAAGGGCCAGCCCGTACGCCTGCGTGGCGTCGGCTTGGGTGGCTGGATGAACATGGAGAACTTCATCACCGGCTACCCGGGCGCTGAAGAGGCGCATCGCCAAGCGATGGCGGCGGTGCTGGGGCCAGAGCGATACGCCTTCTTCTTCGATAAATTCCTGGAATTTTTCTTCAGCGCCTCGGATGCCGCGTATTTGGCTTCCCTCGGCGTGAACGCGCTGCGGCTGCCCATCAACTACCACCATTTTGAGGATGATGACCGGCCCTTTGTGGTGAAGGAGTCGGGCTTCGGACACTTAGATCGGGTTATTGATCTGTGCACGCGAGAAGGCATTTACTGCATCATCGATCTGCATTCAGCGCCGGGCGGACAAAACGAGGATTGGCACTGCGATAATCCGACCCACAAGCCGCTCTTCTGGCGGCATCGGCACTTTCAAGAGCGCACGGTGCATTTGTGGAAGGCTATCGCACGGCGCTATCGGGATAATCCGGCGGTCGCGGGCTACAATCTCCTCAACGAACCCAACGACGCGTCGAAATGCCTGCTTCGGCCGTTCTATCAGGAAACTATTGACGCCATACGAGCGGTCGATCCAGAGCACGTTATTTTTTTGGACGGCAACCTCTATGCCACGGACTTTACAAACTTCGATCCACCGTTCGAGAACGTCGTTTATGCGATTCACGACTATACGCCGCCAGGTGAAACCGGCGCTCCGGCCTATCCGGGCCTGTGTCGGGGCAAACAGTTCGACCATCAAAGGCTGGCCAAGGATATTCGCCGCAAGTGCCAGTACATGCTCGAGCGCGGACTGCCGATCTGGGTCGGAGAATTTGGCCCGCAATACGCTGGAGACGCGACGATAGACGCAATGCGCCGACAGGTAGCCATTGACCAGATAGCTGCCTTTGAGGAACTGCAAGCCCATTGGTGTATTTGGCCCTACAAAGACCTCGGACTTCAAGCACTGGTATATCTCTCTGCGGACAGCCCCTGGATGGTCCGAATCAAGTCTTTTCTTGAAAAGAAAGCCCGCTTGGCGGCGGATTGTGCTTTGCCGGCGGGGCCCGTGAACCCCCTGGTGCAGCCGCTGATCGAAACCTTACAGCGTGAAGTGCCGAACTATCGTCCGTCACCGCCGCCGCCTTGGGGCGTGGCATTTCAGGTGAATCGGCTGGTGCGGGGTATCTTGTTCTCCGAGGCCCTGCAGGACGAGTTCGCCGGCCTGTTTCGGGATGCGTCGTTACCGGAGATCGGCGAACTGATGCGGTCTTTTCTGCTGGAGCGCTGCGTAAAGCGCCGGCCGCTCGCCGATGTCCTGCAGGCCGCCTGCCGTTCGTGACGGCAGCGCAAGCGGCACCGGAGAGAACGCGGGGATGAATCCAAGGCGATTGTCTCAGATACTCGCGATGGGCGCGGTCCTCCGCGTCATCGTGCCCGTCATAGGCAAGGCGTCCACACCCGGCAAATACCCCGCCGCACCGAAAAATTATCATCCGTAGCCTCAATAAACACCGGTCCAGTCCCCACAGGAGCAAAAAACCGATGCCAACCCGCGAAGTCGTCACGCCGCAACAAAAGGATTCGTATCGCCAGGAAGGCTATATGATTCTGCCGGGCATAATTCCGCCGGACACATTGACCATGCTGCGTGAAGAATGCTCCTATTTCGTCGGTTACTACGACGCCCAGATGGATTCCGCCGGGGTTGGCGTGCAGGGGCTCAACCACCGCGGCAAGCGGTACTTCATCAGCATGAAGTACCGCTTGAGTCACCGTCTTTGGCGGTTTGTCTTCAGCCCTCTGATGGCTCAGCTCACGCAAGCCGTGCTCGGTCCCAACGTGTACCTTTTTTACGAACAATGGGTAGTTAAGGGAGCCGAACAGGGCATGAAGTTTGCGTGGCACCAAGACAGCGGGTACCTCGTATCTTCTGGCAACGATGCCTATTGCAAACCTTACCTGACCTGCTGGTGTACACTCGATGATGTCAGCGAGGCCAACGGCACCGTATATCTCCTACCGCATTCCCGCGGCGGCACCCGGCACAAGATTTTCAAGCACACGAAGGAAAACGCCACCAACGACCTCGTCGGCTTCACCGGCGATGATCCTGGCGACCCGATCATCGCCCCCGCCGGCAGCATAGTGGCGTTCACCAGTTATAATCTCCACCGCAGCGGACCCAACACCACGCCCAACATGCGCCGCGTCTACCTGGCGCAGTATAGCGATGAACCAATCATCCGCCGGGACGGCTGCTTACAGGCCCTGGCTGTGCCGTTTCTCAGGGATGGCCGCATGGTTTACGACCACGCGGATGACAGCGCCGACAGATACGGCCCGGTGGTGGATCCGTGAGGGTGTATCGATGTTGAACACGCTTCGCTGGAAACCCGATTGGCCCCAAGCTCGGCAAGCTCTGGTCGCGTGGTGGCGGCGCAAGGGACTGGCGCTTTCGGTCACCGCCCCCAAGGACGAGGCGTGGGAGGACGTTCCTCGACCCGGAGCGCGGGGCGATCCAAGCAGCCGGTGGCTTGATGCCGACTATTGGACGAGAACGGCTATCTACAACCTGTCCCGCACCTTCTGCGGCGGTGCTGCGGTTCCAGCCTTGGACACAGTTATCGGCGGCCCCGGCAGCCTCGGATTGTTTTTGGGGGCGATTGGCCATCCCGCGCCGACTACCTTGTGGTACGAGCCCGTCATCACGAATCCCCAAGCCCACCCTCCGTTAAGCCTGGACCGGACAAATTCGTGGTGGCGACGGCATCTCCACGTGCTGCAGCAAGCTTCGCGTGAGAATCAGGGCCGCTATCTGGTCGGGATGCCGGACCTGATCGAGAATATCGACACCCTGGCCCAGCTGCGCGACGGCCAACTGTTGCTGGTGGATATGCTGGAACGCCCCGGGTGGGTGAAGGACCAAATCGCCCGTATCAACGAATGCTATTTCGAAGCGTATGACGTCTTCTCGGCGTATACGCGCGACCCTTGGGGCGGCAGCACGTTCACTGCCTTTGGCTTGTGGGGACCGGGCAGGGTGGCCAAAGTCCAATGCGATCTCTCATGCATGATCAGTGCCCCGATGTTCCGGGAATTCGTGGTACCAGCGCTGACCGCCCAGTGTGCCTGGCTGGACCACAGCCTCTACCACTTGGACGGCACCACCGCCCTGCACCATCTGGAGGCTCTGCTGGAGATCGAGCCGCTTGACGCTGTTGAGTTCACGCCGCAAAGCAGCCTACCGCAAGGTGGCTCGTCGCAGTGGCACAGCCTGTACCGTCAAATTAAAGCCGCCGGCAAAAGCGTCCAGGCGGTCAACGTAGATCCCACGGAAGTCGAGCCGCTTATCGACGCGGTTGGCGCCGAGGGTTTGTACATTTTGGCCACGGCGGAAAGTGAAGCGCAGGCTCGCAGCCTGCTCGAACGGCTTGGCTGGCCCCAGGCCAGGCTGCCCAGCGGGGCGTGGGACAACGAAACGGCGGATGCGGGATGATGGCCGTGATGAGCTGCCGCGAAAGAATGCTGGCCACACTGGCTTTTCGCGGCCCGGACCGCCTGCCCGTGGTGTATCACCCTTCCCCGGCCGGATTGTACCGCCACGGTCAACCCCTGCTGGATTTGTTCCGCCGCTATCCGCCGGATAATCCCGTCGATTTTGGCGCGATCCCCCGGCCTCCAGCCGAAAGCCTGCGTAATGGCCGTTACTATGAGCGCCAGACGGATGCGTGGGGAACCCAATGGGAATACCTGCACTTCGGACTGGCCGGTATTCCCTGCGGTTACCCGTTGGCGAACTGGCAGGCGGAGGAACAGTACCAGTTCCCCAGTCTGTGGCCCGAAGGTACGGCGGAATTTGCCGCCCAACACCGGACCCGACTGGCGCAGCAACCACAATACCTGATCTTCGCCGGATGGGTCTCCATTTTCGAGAAGCTCCACGCGCTGCGGCCCATGGACGACGTGCTGGTGGGATTGCTGGAACGGGACCGGCATCTGCTGCACTTGCTGGAGCGGTTGACGGACTACTGGCGCCGGGTGATTGAAATTGAGTTGGCCAGCGGGGCCGACGTGATTATGTTTGGCGATGATTGGGGCGCCCAAACCGGGCCGATTATTTCGCTGGAGCTGTTCCGGGAGATATTTCGGCCGCGCTACCGGGAGTTATTTACCGAAGTCCGTCGTCGAAACGGAAAGGTGTTTTTTCATTCCTGCGGGCAATTAGGCCCGATCCTGGATGAACTTTTTGAGCTGGGCGTCGATGGCCTGTGGCCGCAGATCGCCTTTGTGGACAGTGCTGATTTCGCCCGGCGTTGCCGGAGGCAGGCGGTGACATGCTACCTCCACCCGGATCGCCAGCACCTGATCCCCCATGGCACGCCCCAGGCAATTGAGGCCCGCATCCGGACCTATGCCGAGCGGTACCGTGGATTAGGCGGTGGCGCGATTTTCTACATTGAGATTGAAAATGACGCCCCCTTTGGCAATGTGGCGGCGTTGATTGAGGCCGTGCATAAATGGCGCTGAACGTTCAAGGCAAGAAAGGATCGACCATGGAATCACAGCTGGAATGGACGCGGCCCGGTGCGATGGGCTTTCAGACGCCCGGCCGGCAACCACAGGCTGGTCCCGGCGACCAGGGCGGAAGCGTTACCCTGAACGGGCGCTGGGCGTTGCGCTATGGTCCCCAGGACGCCTTGGCCCCGGAAAGTCCCGCGGCTCTGCAGCGTTGCCAATGGCCGACGGTTGAGGCGACGGTTCCCGGTAATGTGGAGCTGGATCTGATCGCGGCGGGCAAATTGCCGGAACTATATCGCGGCCATCGCATCTACCAACTGCGGCCCTATGAAACTTATCGCTGGTGGTATCAGCGTCGCTTTCCCACGCCCCGGATCCCGCCGGGGCATCGGGTGTTCCTGCAGTTTGAAGGGCTGGACTGCCTGGGCACGATATTTCTCAACGACCACCGGATCGGAACCACCGACAACATGTTCATCCGCCACAGCTTCGAGGTGACGGATATCCTGCGCTCCGACCGGGAAAATGAGTTGTTCGTGCGTATTGATTCAGCCGTGCTGGCCGGGCGAGAACACCAGCCGGCGCCCGGTGAATTTTCCTTTGGCGGAAACTGGGAATCGCTGTCGATTCGCAAAGCCCCGCACATGTACGGCTGGGATATTATGCCGCGCGTGGTATCGGCCGGTTTGTGGCGGCAGGTGCATCTGCTGATCGTGCCGCCCACCCGGTGGCGCTCGGTCTACTGGGCCACGCTGGCCGTCGACGTTCCGCGGCGTACGGCCAAGCTATTGGTGGATTGGGATTTCACCACCGAACAGGCCAACCTTGACGGTCGGCGGGTGCGAATCCGCCTTAGCCGCGACGGTCAGAGCCAGCACACCTCCGAACACGCCGTCCTAAGCCACCATGGCCGCGCCATACTGGATATTCAGGACGCTGAATTGTGGTGGCCGCGCGGCTATGGCCCGGCGGCACTCTATTCCGCCCGGATCGAGTTGTTGGACTCAGGTGGCGTTATTCAAGCGGTCCATGAGCAAAAGATCGGCCTGCGTACGGCGCAGTTGCAGCGCACCGATATCCTCTCGCCGGAAGGCGCCGGGGAGTTCGTATTCGTCGTCAATGGCGAAAAGATTTTTGCCAAGGGCACGAATTGGGTGCCCTTAGACGCCTTCCACAGCCGCGATCGGCGGCATCTGGATGCGACTTTCCAGATGCTGGTGGACCTGAACTGCAACATGGTCCGCTGCTGGGGCGGCAATGTTTATGAAGACCACGCCTTTTTTGACCTCTGCGACCGCCACGGCGTGATGGTCTGGCAGGATTTTGCCCTGGCCTGCGCTATTTATCCCCAAACCGATGGGTTCGCAGCCCAGATCCGCGCTGAAGCTGAGGCGGTGGTGCTCCAGCTGCGGTCGCATCCAAGCCTGGTGCTCTGGGCTGGCAACAATGAAATAGATGAGGCCTACCTGTGGGCCAGGCCCAGCCAAGACCCAAATACGGATCGGATCAGCCGCCAGGTGCTGCTGGAGGTGACACGGCGTTTGGATCCCGTGCGGTCCTATCTGCCCAGTTCGCCCTACCGCAGCCCCGCCTTGGTGCAGGCGGGTAATCATGACCAACTCAAACCGGAGGATCATCTTTGGGGTCCGCGGGATGATTTCAAAGGCTCCTTTTACACTTCGTCTCCGGCGCATTTTGCCAGTGAAATCGGCTATCACGGCTGCCCGGATCGGGCCTCCTTGGAACAGATGCTGGACCCCGATTCTCTCTGGCCCTGGCAGGACAACGACCAATGGCTGACCCACGCGGTCAGGCCGCTGCGGGAGTTTACGGACTTCAACTATCGCATTGCTCAAATGGCCAAGCAGATTACCATCCTGTTCAACCGGGCGCCCGAGACCCTGGAACGCTTCATTCTGGCCTCGCAAATCTCCCAGGCGGAAGCCCTCAAGTTCTTCATCGAGCGATTTCGGCAGGGCAAGTTTCAACGCACCGGCATTTTGTGGTGGAATGTGCGCGATGGCTGGCCCATTATCTCGGATGGGGTGGTCGATTATTTCAACCGGAAAAAGCTGGCGTACGATTTTATTCGGCGCTCCCAGGCCGATGTATGCCCCATTTGTGCCGAGCCGGAAAGTGGCCGGCACGCGCTGCTGGTCGTGAACGATACGTTAACGGCCATTTCCGGCCGCCTGCG
>JAKCCC010000535.1 GCA_021838985.1 Planctomycetota bacterium | reverse complement strand
CACACGGTGATCTCCAGCCCGAGCTGGTTGCTCCGTTGCTGCAAGCTCCATTTCCAAAGCCGGCTGCGCGAACCATTGCTCCCCCCGCCGTCGGCCGTGATCAGGAGCCGCCGCGCCCGCGGATACTGCGGCCGCCCCATGGTCCGCCACCACCGTCGGATGGTCTCCACCGCGAACTCCGCCGTGTCAGGGTCCTCGCCCCTTGTGGATGTAATTCAATTGATACTCCGGCAGGGTGCGCCCTATAAGCCAGTTGAAGCTGTACATATCGGGATGGGTCGGCTGCGGATACGGTTCGTGCGGCGCGATCAATTCCCACCCCGCTCCCGTCAGGTAGAAACCGCTGCGCATGGCCAGGTCCGTGACCGGCACATAACCGAACCGGCTTTCTCCTTTCGCCGCCATTTGCAACTCCGTACCCACTATAGCCACGCCGGGCGCCGGCCGCACCCCAACCCGTTCCCGGCGCGCCGGGACTCCGGGCTATGAACCGAAAAGTCCGCGCACCTCATAGCCCTGCCGATACAATGGCCTCATGTATACTGCGCGCAGCCGAGTGTGAAACAAATGGCCGGGGCGGGGTTGCGCATGGGTTGCCTCGTTGCCTGCCTTCACCGGGTCGCTACCAGGAAACTTTAAAGCGACTCGAAAAAAGCCTGCCCGCCCGCTGGCGGGGCGAGCTGAAGCCACGGTGCTTTTCTACTCCGTTTGGCCTGTAATGAGACATTTGCTCTACGCGGCTGTTAATGGGATATCTGATTCGGTATTATTGCCGGAAAATCAGCATTTCTGAGTGTAAATGAAAAGGCGGCAGGTCGGGAGACCTGCACCACAAGAATGTATCGTCAGAGGCCGCGTTGAGTATCGTAGACGCCGATGGGGCGTTTAAGACCGCGCCTCGCCAGGCGCCAGCGCTCCAGGGTTGAGCGCATCGTGTATACTACCACCATTTATGGCCACACCCATCCGGTTTGCTGTCCAGCAGGGCGCATGGGGTCTGGCCAGATTTTGTAGCAAGAACGTGCCGACGGATGGCATAAATGCCGCCACTAAGACGGTTGGGGGCTTGGCGCTATCGCTGCGGGCCGGCGTTCGCCAAAAAATCCGGCCACACCCGGCGCATGTCCGTAGCTGCGCCCAACCGATGGCGAGCGGTGCGGGGCCATAGCGCGGACGGAAGCGCCGCTAGGCCCCGGGGGTGGATGCGCGCGAGTTCAGCCGGGTTGAAACCCGGGGCTTTCATGAGCGTGGGCGCGGCGCACGTACAGACGTGCCCCCGGTTCAGCCGGTTTGCTTGTCACGCCCTTGAACCATAGTAGAATATATAGCCGTGCGGCGCCTGGGTTGGCTCGGACGTCGGCGCAGGCCAAACTTATCGTTTAGAAGGAGACGGGTGCCATGACGAACAAGGCGAAATGGATTACGGCGGGATTGGCCAGTGCGGTGCTCTGGGTCGGGGCCGGCGGTTGCGCCCAGAATCAGCTGGCGGTCCAGCGCGACCAACTGCTCAAACAAAACCAGCAGTTGCAGGCGCAGTTAGCGGAAACCAAGGCAGATCTAACCGCCGCCCAGGCGCAGTTGACCCAGGCCCAGCAACAGCAACTGGCCCAAGCCCAGCAGCAGGCGGCCACGTCCCAACCGGCGCCTGGTTACACCAACGTCCTGCCGGCGTTTAAATCCCCTGCCCCGTCAGGCCGGGGCGTATCCATGCCGGCGGCGAGGCGCCGGGTTAAATATCCGGCCCGAGCTGGCGCGTTGCACCGTTTCGTTCTGTCCAGCGACCTGCTGTTTGTTTCAGGCAGCGCCCGTCTGCAACCGCGCGCTGATCACCACCTGTTGCATCTGGCTTACCTGCTGCGCACGCGCTATGCCCGGCGGCATATCCGCATCGAAGGTTTCACCGACCCGCGCCCCATTCATCACCCCTACAAGAACAATTACGCTCTGGGGCTGGCGCGGGCCCGGGCCGTGGAGCAATTTCTGGCCCGCCATGGCATCGCGCGAAGCCGCATGAGGGCCGTGAGTTTTGGGGCCACCCACCTGGTCTCACGCACGGACTTGGCCTTGGATCGGCGCGTCGAGGTGGTGGTGCTACGCTGAAGCTCGCCATTGTAGACTACGGGATGGGCAACCTGCGGAGCGTTCAAAAAGCCTTTGAACTGCTGGGTTGTCCTGCCACTATTGTCCGAACCCCGCCGGAAGTCCGGCTAGCCGACCGGCTGATTCTGCCGGGTGTCGGCGCCTTCGCGGATGCGATTGCGGTGCTGCGAAAAACCGGTCTGGCGGACGCAGTCAGGGAATTCATCAACACCCAGCGCCCCTTCCTGGGTATCTGTCTGGGGCTGCAACTGCTTATGGACCGAAGTTATGAAGATGGCGAGCATGCCGGACTGGGAATCGTGGCTGGTGACTGCGTGCGGTTTACCGTAGACACCGGCCCTAATCCGCTGAAAGTGCCGCATATGGGGTGGAACAGCGTGCATTGGCAGGCGCCGACGCCGTTATTCAAGGATGTCGCCGTGGGGGCGCACGTGTATTTCGTGCACAGTTATCATGTGCGTCCGACGGATCCCGGTTGGATTGCGGCGACGACGGATTATGGCGGCCCGATCGTGGCGGCGGTGTGCCGGAACCATGTGATGGCCACGCAATTTCATCCCGAAAAGAGCCAGGCGGTGGGACGGCTGATCCTTGCCAATTTCGCGC
>JAKCCC010000534.1 GCA_021838985.1 Planctomycetota bacterium | reverse complement strand
CACGCCGGTAATCACCGCTATATCGGGCCGGGCCACCTGGCCCAGAGCGGCCACTTCGCCAGGGGCGTTGGTGCCCACTTCCAACACCACGTATTCATGTTCCGGTTCCACACTAAGCAGCGTTAGCGGCAGCCCAATGTTATTGTTAAAGCTTTTGGGACTGGCCAGGCCATAGAAACGCTGCGCCAGCAGGGTATCGATTATCCGCTTGGTGGTGGTTTTGCCATTCGATCCCCCCACGGCAATAACCTTGGCGCAGATGTCCCCGCGGTAAGCGGCGGACAGACGGTTCAAGGCCGCGAGGGTACTGGCGCAGCCCAACACCGTTACCGACGCTTGCGCCACGGCGCTGGCTGTGGGTGCATCCAACGGCTGTTCGACCAATGCGCCAGCGGCGCCGGCGCCGACCGCTTGGCGGATGAAGCGGTGACCATCATGGTTGCGGCCGCGCAGGGCGATAAAAAGGTCGCCGGGCTTCACCTGTCGGCTGTCGATGCTGAGGCGCCCGCTGAATTCACGGTCGCCGCGGTGAACCCAGTGGCTTAACATCGTTTGGCGTAGCTGTTCAAAAGTCCATGGTTTCATGGTAGTCCGCCATCAGGGGTCAGCCATCGGTAATCGACCACCGGCGGTCGGCATTCGGTGCGCCATGCGGCAACGAACCCCGGAGCGCTCGTTCCACCGGGGAGCAGCACGGGGGCGAGTGGGGTGTTCGGGTTCTCGGATGGTGCCAGCATATTCCGGGTCGGCTTTCGCATCTCTCCTGCCTTTCACGGCTAAAATTCGCGCCACAAACGGGTGTGGCCAGATCTTGTAGGCGGGGGCATCCGGGGCGGTGCTGCGGTCTGCCCCGGTCCGCGCGGAGGCGGAGCAGCGCAGTCGCCCCGGCGATCTTGGGCGGACTTGGGCTAAGCCGCAAGTCGCCACCATGAGACCGCCAGGCGACTCGACAAGGCGAGTTACCACCACGCGACGGCCAGGCGACTCGACCAAGCCCTGTTCGCCCCCGGCGAGGCGCGCCGCTTGACGGCAGAGGCCGTTGGTTGGACACCCCACCCCCGGCAGAGGTCACCCCGGTGACTCTTCGACCCGGAGGGTTCTATATGTTTCGGTGGTCGGCGTAGTTTAGTCGCCACGGCGACGCGCGCTGGGTAATCCGTGATTAAGGTCTCCTCCAGAGGGCCTTTCGATCGCGGCGGCCGTCGGGGCCCCGCAGACTACAGCGGCGATCCTGGTTACCACCAACCAAAAACTAACGGACCCTTCGTATGTTAGTTGTGACCGGCGGATAGCGCTGGGCCAGCGCCCGCTGGGCTTCCTCGACATCATCAAAGGGCCGTTTCACGCCGCGGACGATTTGATATTTTTCATGCCCCTTTCCGGCCAGCAAAACCACATCGCCCGGTTCGGCCATCTTAATCGCCAGCGCGATGGCTTTGGCGCGATCCGGCTGCACGTGCAGGCGTGCCCCCATCGAGCTGGAAAAACCGGTGCAGATCATACGGATGATCTCGTCCGGATCTTCTGAGCGCGGATTATCACTGGTGACGATCGTCACATTGGCTAAGCCTTCGGCGACCGCCGCCATTTGGGGCCGCTTGGCGGCGTCACGGTCGCCGCCGCAACCGAAAAGGCAAATGATCCGCCCCCGGGTCCAGGGTCGAATCGCCCGCAGGACATTGGCCAGGGCGTCGTGGGTGTGCGCATAATCCACCACCACGTGGAACGGCAAATCCGCCGGGTTCACGCCCGCGGGCGCCACGGGCTGAAGGCGGCCCGGCACCCCGGTGACATTCTGGACGCCAGCGAGAATATGCGGCCAGCTCACCCCGGCGCATCGCGCCGCAGCCGCAGCGCAGAGGATGTTCAACGCATTGTGCCGCCCAACTAAATGGCTGCGCACCGCGCGTGGCTCATCGTGCGGTCCCCCCAGCAACAGATCCATGCCGGCGGCGTCGAGCTGGCGGATAGCCGCGGAAAAATCCGCTTTCTGGTCCAGGCCGTAGGACACCACCCGCGCCAGCGACGCCTGGACCATGCGCCGGGCGTAGGGATCATCCGCATTGACCACGGCGAAGCTTTCCGGCGGCAACGCTTCAAACAGCCGGGCTTTGGCCGCGGCATAGGCCTCCATCGAGCCGTGGTAATCCAGATGATCGCCGGTAAGATTGCTGAACATCGCCACGTGTACGTTTAAGCCGACCAGGCGGTTCTGCGCCAAGGCATGGCTGCTGGCTTCGAGCGCCGCCGCCGTCACGCCGTGGTCACGCATGGCGGCCAACCAACGCGCCAGCTCCACCGGGCCGGGCGTGGTCATCGCGCTATCCATCATTTGTCGACCATCATCAATTTGGACGGTCCCGATCAAACCGCAGGGGCGCCCCGCCGCCGCCATGATGCTGCGCACCAGATAGGTGATGGTGGTTTTGCCGTTCGTGCCGGTGACGGCGAAAATCGACATCTGGCGGGCCGGCTCGCCGCGGATTCGATGGGCCAGAAAGCCTAAAGCCGCCGCCGGTTGCTCGGTGTAAAGGCGCGCGCAACCGTTGGCCGCGGCCGGGATCGGTGTTTCCGTCAGGATCGCCGCCGCGCCACGGCGAATGGCCTCCGCCAGGAAGCAGGCGCCGTGCGTGTGCGCGCCCATCCGCGCGACAAATAAATCGCGCGGGCCAACCTGGCGCGAATCGTCGACCACGCCGGCGATGTCCACGTTACCGTCGCC
>JAKCCC010000533.1 GCA_021838985.1 Planctomycetota bacterium | reverse complement strand
AGTCAATGCACCGGGGCCGGGGCTGAACAATTGGCTGGCGGCCGACGCCGGTGGAAAGGCGTACGGTCAAACCTATCGCATCCAATGGCGCGTGGCGGATCACTATCTGCCGCATTTTCTGTTCCTGTGCCAATGGAATGAATTTGAGGGGGGCGATCAGTATAGCGCTAACTTGAGCAACGATATGGAGCCTACGCTGATGGGAGGGGTTGGTGCGAAACGCCATGGCTGGGGTTTTTTCTACACCGATTTGACCCGCTTGGAAATTCAACGCTACCACCGTATTATCGCGGCCAGGCGCGGACATCACGATGCGCAAGGCCGCAAGTAATGACAAAACTCGCGCCGGTTCTTTGGCCGTGAGAACCTCCGTGCCATCCGGGCCCTTGGTGATGAAACGTTCGGGTTAGGCGCGTTGGAAAAGAGGATCCAGGCATGGTGTGGTTGTCAGCCCGGCCCACGTGGATCGCGGGAACACTGTTCGCTGTTGTTGTGGCGGGGGCGGCTTGCGCCAGCCAAGCTTCGACGTTTGTGAAAAGCGCCTCCGCTCGGCGGCCTTACATGGGCTGGAGCAGTTGGAGCACCATGCGGCTGGATCCCACCGCGGCTAAAATCAAGGCCCAGGCCCGCATCCTGGCCGCCAGGCTCAAGAAATATGGTTACGTCTACATCAATATCGATTCCGGCTGGTGGAAGCACGCCAACCGCCGCTGGGAGAAGGGTGGATTCGACCGTTACGGCCGGCCCCAGCCGGACTTACGGAAATTTCCGGGTGGAATCAAGCCGCTGGCCGCCTATATCCACGCGCTCGGTTTGAAAATCGGCCTCTATATCCGCCCCGGCATGCCCCGCTCGGTCTGGCAGGCCAACGACCCTATCCTGGGCACGCGTTACCGGGCCCGGGAAATAGCTACCCCGTCGATTCCCGGCAACACCCGCCCTGATGGCAGTTGCGGTATCGAATTTAACAAACCCGGGGCAGTCCAATACCTGCAAAGCTGGGCCAATGAATTCGCCGCGTGGGGCGTCGATTTCCTCAAGGTGGACTGGGTCGGCCCGGGCGGAGGGCCGGTGAAAGCCGATGACCGTTCATGGCTGGCTCATTTTGCCCAGGCAGTTAAACGCACCGGCCGGCCGATCTGGCTGGAATTGTCCAGCCATCTGAACATCCACTACGCCGCTCTCTGGCGAAAATACGCCAATGGCTGGCGCATCACTGGCGATATTGAAGCTTACGGCACGCCTGATCTGACCAACTGGCTGCATGTTTCCTACCGCTTCCGTGCCGCCGCGAAATGGGCGCGATTCGCCGGACCGGGGGGCTGGAATGATCTGGATTCCCTGGAGATTGGCAACGGTAAACGGGATGGTTTAACTCCGGCCCAGCGCCGCACCACGATGACGCTGTGGTGCCTTAGCTGCGCACCGCTTTATCTTGGCTCGGATTTAACCCATCTTACCCGGCGCGACTTTAAAATCATTACCAACCGGGCGGCTATCGCCATCGACCAGGCCGGCCGCCCCGCTACGCCGGTATCCCAGGCCGCGCCGCAACAAGTCTGGCGCGTACCCAATGCGAATGGGACCTATACGGTAGCGCTATTCAATCTGGCCAAGCGCCGGGCCTTGGTGACGGCGCGGTGGGCCAGCTTGGGATTTCATGGTCGCGCCCGGGTACGCGATCTTTGGTTACACCGGTCGCTGGGGGTATTCAGAAATAAGTTCAATGCGGTGCTCGGTCCACAGGCCTGTCGGCTCTTAACCGCAACCCCGGTAAGGTGAAGGATGCCTTGGTCGCGGATCCAGCGCCGTATGATAATGCGGTGGTTCGCGCACGGCCGCGGATCAATCCCGATGTCCATCGGGAATTATTATCCGGTACTCACGCGGTCGGTGCGACGGGGTTCTCCATGCCAACACAGGTTGCCATCGCGATTGGCTTAATTCTTTATGCGGTGCTGATGCCCGCCTTTTCCGCCTATTGGATGCGGAAAATCGCCCAACCCATCGATTATCTCGTCGGTGGCCGCGGCTTTTCCTTCTGGGTGCTCACGGGAACCATCACCGCGGGGTGCATTGGAACTGGCGTGATCGTCGGCGCCTCCGGGTTAGCCTATCGACACGGCTGGGCCGGCAGCGCGTACCCCATCGGTCTGGGGCTGGGCACAGCGTTGACGGGACTTGGCTTCAGCTCCATGCGGCGCCATAAGTTCATCACCTTAAGCGAGGAAATCGCCGCCTATTATGGAGCCAATCGCATCGTGGTGGAATTTTGCAACATCAGCCTGTTTCTCTCGCAATTGTGCTGGCTGACCGTGCAAATTATGGGTGGCGCCGCGGTGCTGGCCGCGGTGACCGCACTGCCGCCGACGGCCTGCGTGCTGGCGGCCGGCCTGATCACTGCCGCCATCGCCTTGCCCGGCGGCGTCAAGAGCGTGGTCTATACCGATTTTATTCAGGCCCTGATTTTGCTATGCGGCTTTACCATCCTGACGGGGTCGGCCCTGGAGCACAGCGGGGGATGGACCGGCCTGCGCAGCGCGATGCCGCCGGCCTATTTCTCATTCTTGGGTTCCGCCTCATACGGCGGCTGGAAGATCATCGGCCTGATCGCCACGCTGGTACTCGCCGTCATTGCCGATCCCGGGCGCCGGCTAAGCATGTACAGCGCCCGCACTGAACATGGCGCACGCGGGGCCATGGTGGCGGCGGGCGTGATTGTGATCATC
>JAKCCC010000532.1 GCA_021838985.1 Planctomycetota bacterium | reverse complement strand
GCGCAGGAAGCCTTCTTTGTCGGCGTCCAGAATGGCCACCATGGAAACTTCCGGTAAATCCAGGCCTTCCCGCAGCAGATTCACGCCCACCAGACAATCGAAGCTCCCTTCGCGCAACTCGCGCAGAATATCCACGCGGTCGAAAGTTTGAATGTCGCTGTGCAGATATTTGCAACGCAGGCCGGCCTCAGTAAGGTAATGGGACAAATCTTCGGCCAGGCGTTTAGTCAGCGTGGTGACAAGGACACGCTGGCCTTTGGCTGCACGCTGCCGCACCTGTTCGAGCAGATCCGGCACCTGACCGCGGGCCGGGCGCACATGAATCCGCGGATCCATCAGGCCGGTGGGGCGGATGATTTGCTCGACTACTTCGCCGCTGGCGGCCTGGATCTCATAGTCGCCCGGCGTGGCGGAAACGAAGAGCACCTGGCTCCACAACGTCTGGAATTCCTCGAAACGGAGCGGGCGGTTATCCAGGGCCGACGGCAACCGGAAGCCATGTTCCACCAGCACCTCCTTGCGATGCCGATCACCGGCGTACATGGCGCGCAGCTGGGGGATCGTCACATGGGACTCGTCGATCATCAACAGATAATCTTTGGGGAAATAATCGATGAGCGTGAACGGTTTGCAGCCGGGCGGCAGGCCGGCGATATGCCGGGAATAATTTTCGATGCCGCTGCAGAAACCGGTTTCCAGGAGCATTTCCATGTCGTATTTGGTGCGCGCCAGCAACCGCTGGGCTTCGAGCAGTTTGCCTTGCATGCGCAGTTCGGTGGTGCGCTGTCGGAGTTCCTCACCGATAGCCTGCACGGCGCGGATCATGGTGTCGTCGTCGGCCACGTAATGCTTGGCGGGGTAGATAAACGCGGTGGTTTCCTCGGTTAAGCGTTCGCCGCTGACCGGATGAATGTGCCAGATCGCTTCAATATCATCGCCGAACATCTCCACACGAAGGGCCGTGGTTTCATAGGCCGGAAAGATTTCGATCACATCGCCGCGCACCCGGAAGACGCCGCGTCTGAATTCAATGTCGTTGCGCTCGTATTGCAAATCCACCAGCGCCCGCAGAATTGCTTCGCGGCCCAGCGTCGCGCCGCGTTGCAGCGCCAGAACTTTTTTCTTGTATTCGTCGGGCGAGCCTAAGCCGAAAATGCAGCTTACCGAGGCCACGGTGAGCACGTCGCGGCGGGCGATGAGATTGCTGGTGGTGGCGAGGCGCAGGCGGTCCAAGTCGTCGTTACGGGCGGCATCTTTTTCGATATAGATGTCGCGTTGGGGAATGTAGGCTTCCGGCTGATAGTAGTCATAGTAGCTGACGAAATAGTTGACCGCGTTGCGGGGGAAAAGCTCGCGGAATTCTTCAAAAAGCTGGGCGGCGAGAGTCTTGTTGTGGCTGATGACGAGGGTGGGGCGGCCCAGACGGGCGGCGAGATGGGCCATGGTGAAGGTTTTACCGGAACCGGTCACCCCCATCAGCACCTGGTATTTGGCGCCCGCCTGGAAATTGTGCACCAATTTTTCAATGGCTTGCGGCTGATCGCCGGTAGGCTGAAAGGGGCTTTCAAGATGGAAAACTGCGTCGGCCATGGTCTAGATCCACAAATTACTTAGCTTACCCGGATTTTACGCCTTTCGACACGAGACACGAAGGACTTTCTCGCGCCTCGCCCCTCAATCTTCCCGCGGCGCGAAGAAACCGGGTGATGGTGATAGAGATTACGCCGTGCGACCCGGCGATCACCGCTCCAACCGTCGCCGCGAGGCACGAAGAACCGTAACCGTTCACGCGCCGCACCTGCCCCCGCGTTTATCTGCCGATATCCATCGGGGCTATCGGGAGGGCTATGAAACAAAGACCGCGAACACCTCATAGCCCCAAGGTCGCCGTGGCGACTGAACCGCAGCGCGGGGTCGGGTTTGAGCCGGTGAACGGTTACGAAGAATCTTCCCCCCAATACCCGGCGTAACTTTGCGTGGTTTCCTGGTAGAATAACCAGTAGTTGCCTGGTGCTTTTCTAAAGGGTGCTTCGTGTCTTCATGGCGCGGCTTATCCCGATATCTCTCAGTTTCCCTTGGCGACCGGGAGGTTATGGTTGCGGCGGGCAGGCCGTTCTGGATCACAACCTGCGTGTTTCTTCGCGCGGCGCGAAGATGGTTTTTCGTCGCAAGGATTCCGATGTTCGGCGGAGCATTACCCCCGGCAAAGTCCGCCGAAGGTCGCCGGGGCGACTGGACTACTCCGCCTCCGTGCGGACCGGGGGCCAGGTCCTCGGTTGCGGCTACGCCGCGCCGCGTTCTCTACATCCTCTGCGTCCTCTGCGGATTTTCTGCCGGCGCGGCCGCGCCCACCGCTTGGCCGCCGGCTTGGCTTTGGCGGATGGAGGCTTGGCCCGCCCGCCCCGGTCCGTTGCCGCAGGCGCCGGCTCCTCCCGGCCAGCGCATCCAGCGCGACTTCACCCGCGTTCTGAAGAACATGCAGCGCAGCGCCAGGAATCTCAACCAGGGCCGCAGCGGTCAGTCCACCCGCCGCGCCCAGCAGCGGGTGATCACCGCTCTGGACGATTTAATCAAACAGGCTGAAACCATGTCTGCCTCCAGCAGCTCCAGCCCGTCACCCTCTTCATTGTCCGCTGGAATGAAACTGCGACTATCCCAGGGCCAATCCGGCCACGGCCGCCATGGCCCCGGTGGCGGTGCGCCGGCTGGACGCGATTATATTCCCGGCGGC
>JAKCCC010000531.1 GCA_021838985.1 Planctomycetota bacterium | reverse complement strand
GGGGATGAACAACGCCCGGCAGCACATTTCGTGTTCAATTTGGGCGCGCGCCAGGCCGGGATAATCGGGTGAAACCACATTGGCTCCACAACCCGTCGTCGGATGGCAGGAAAAGTGAAACAGCACCGCCAGAAGCGTTCCGTCCGGACGGTCCACCCGCAGCAGGCGAACGCGCCGATCCGCGATTTGGCTCGGGTTCGGCTCCATATTTCGGTGGCCGGGAAACGGACGGCGGTTGATAGGAAAACAGGCACTCGCCGCCCCCAGCGCCAGACGGACCGATTCGGTCCGTTGGGCGGCCTCGACGACCGCCGCGACGGCCGCCCGCTCCGCCGCCGCAAGGCACGGCTGATCCGCTGGCGTGCCCAGAAAATTCAGCAGTGCGGGTCCCCAATGCGTGTGGCTCGCCGCAATGAGAATCCGATCCGGTTCAATGCCGCACCGCGCAAATATCGCGGTGCGGATACGTCGGACACTTGCCGCATCCAGGCCGATCGCGTCCAATGTGACGATGGCCAGCCGCATGCGGCCATGGGTGAATACGATGGCTCTTGATTCCAGCGGCGCCAGCACGCCGACGGCGCGTACGCCCTCGCCGTGGCCTTGCAGCAGCGTCCCCACTCCGGGCGTGAAATCAGCCGAACCAACACCCGCTTCCATCATTTCTTCCTGTCTAATAAACAAGTCTGGACCATGCACCCGATAATTGATGGAAACCCGTTAATCAGCAGTCACTTCGTGTCATCGTATTGGCGCCGTATGGTCCCGTGCCGTCACCAGTGCTTGGTCACCGCTTAATTTTCGGGTAACCCGTTCACTGGCCTGAAGGCCGGCGCTTGAGGCCGGTGCTTCGGGTTCGGTGGCGAGTCTGAGGCTCATTTGCCAACCCGAAATTAATCGTTTGACAATGCGCCATTGCCCCCAGCCCTCATGAACCGGCACCACTTGGTGCTGGGGGCGGGGCTTTGCCCTCCCCGCGCCGCTTCTCGGGTAAAAAACTAACTAATGCGATCTCTTGGGTTCCAAACCGCGCGCCGCATTATCCATCGACGCGATGATGGCCAGTTGGGCCCAGTTTTTCATTTGCAGGGTGATGCGCCAAGCGTCGCCGGCATGCTGGATTTTAAAATCCGGTTGGACGCGGTGGCCGTTCAGGTCAAACAGAAAAACACGCGGCCGGCGGGCGCTGGCCAGGCGATAGCTTCCGGAAACGCAGGTGATAATCCGCTGCCGCCCCTGGATCCATCCTGCGTGCAGCGCCACCGGAGTAAGTGGATACATCCGCCGCAGGACGTTCCGCTCAAAGGTGGCGACACTGGCGGCGTTGTTGACATCCCGCAGATAAAACAGGGGCGTACCGTTGCGTAACCCCGCGATCACCGCCTTCATGCAATCGCGAGCCGTACACGTGCCCTGCACGCCGGCATTGGGCTGAACGGCATAATTGATCGGAGTGCTAAGATTGCCCCCTAAAAGCATATTCAGCAGCGGCGGTTCTGTGCCGTCCGGATAGGTATCGGGTTTGTAATACCAAAATGTCTCCTTGAAATGCATCACGGGAAGGCGTTGCTCCGCCCGCGTGGTGGCCCAGCCGTTGGTTAATATAAACTTTCCCTGGTCCAATACCGCGTGGATTATTTTTAAACGTGACGGTGCGCCCACGTAGCTGCAATCCACAGTCAGGTAGCGGATTTTGCCAGTCGCCGGATCGACATCGGCGGTATGCCGGTCCCAGCCGCGAAAGCTGCAGGCCGGAAACGAGGTGTCGCCTGGCACATTGGCCGTTTGGTTGAAGTCATCGATGTAAACCCCATCCAAGCCCACTTTATCCAGTGCGAAGTGGATCTCTCCGAGCATCCGGTTTTCCACCCAGTTCCCGGGAGCCGGATAGGCCCAAAAATACAGGTGCGGGCTTCCGCAGCTGATTTCGGTGATCAGGGGGTGGCCCGACGGGCTAAACTTGATGCTGTTCAGGTACGGCAGATGATCTTTTTCCACCAGGCGGGTCAAGGCTTCCGAGAGTTCTTTGCCGTTCTTAAATTGCGGGGCGTTGAGTTCCGTAAATACCTGGCCACCTGGGATCTGCTTGGGTACGATTTTTATCAGGTCCGTTTCGATCATCCCGATCACTTTTATTTTCGGGTCCACCTCGTGAAAGACCCGGACGGCGCGGCGCGCCCGATGCAGATATTCTTTTTGCGTCCAGTCATAACTGCATTGGCAATACGGATCGTAACCTATCCAAGGTCCCAGCACGACGATGCCGGTCTGCAGGCCGTACCGGTCAATCCACGCGCGTAGCTTTTTCGGATGGTTCAGCAATGGAATTTGGCGATTGGAAGATTGGGGGGCGACGTTAAAGCCTTTCCAGAAGCCTTCGATGGGGAAATTGCAGTGCCAGGCGCGGCGCAGCCGGCTCATAAAATCGAAATAGCTGGTTCGGGCCGGCAGCACGTAAATGGTCCAATGCAGGTGGTAGCTCTCGCCCGGCGCCAAGGCCAAGGTTGGCAGACCCTCGCCAAAATGCAGATGGAGCCGGGCCCCGGTGACGCCGGCCTGCATCAAGAGCCGTCCCAGATCATCGGTCACGGCAAGGCCCAGCACCTGCTTGCGGCCCCGCAGGTACACGGTGGGGTTTTCCGCCCCGCCGGGGATGATCGACTCAACAAAGGGGTTGGCGGCAGTCAGGCGGTCGTGGATCAAGACGGCGGCGGGCGCCGAACTGATATTGGTAAA
>JAKCCC010000530.1 GCA_021838985.1 Planctomycetota bacterium | reverse complement strand
CGATGGCGGCCCAAAAATCACCAAAGCTGGTTTCCACCCGTTGGGATAACGACCCGGCGGGCCGCACCGCCCAGACCAGGACCGCGCCGAGCAGGGCCTGCTGAAAAGCCAGGGCCATGGCCCGCGGGTCGCGGTCGGCGCGAATTTCGCCGCTTTTTTGACCCGCCGCAATGATGCGCACCAGATCCCGTCTTCCGCTGGCCATCGCCTCGGCCATCATGCCGCGCACCGTTTCGTTCAAGAAAATCGAAGAAAACAAGGCTCGAATCAGCACCGGGTCGCGGCCAAATTCCCTGGCATTGCGCTCAAAAAGATGCCGCAGAGCCAGCCGCACGCCGGTGACCGCGGCGTCCACATCGCGCAGCACCTCGGCCACGTTGGCCAGCAGGGTTTCGAAAAACGGCTGAAAGACCTCCTCTTTGGTACGAAAATGGCTGAAGAAGGTTCCCTTGGCCACGCCGGCAGCCAGGGTAATGTCCTGCACCGTGGCGGCGGCCAGGCCGCGCTCGGCAAACAGGCGCAGGGCGCTCTGGTAGAGCGCCTTGCGGGTCTGCGCCTTAAGCCGCTGACGCCGCGATAGCGGCGGCGCGGCGGGCGGACCGGCGGGTTCCGCCATTAACGGGTAGCGCGCAGGCATGGGGCAACCTCCCTAATCCCAGCCGGCCGGGGGCCGGCCGATAGCGGGGTCAGTGACCATAAGTCAGTGACTGACCGTCACTCGTAACTATATTATACCCGGGGGCGGGTCGAGTCAAGCGGAGGGGCGGAACCCGGCGGAAGCCTGGCGCTGCAACGTGGCGGTCCTCTCGCGCGGGGCGGTTCGCCGCGATGCGGAGCGCCGCGCCGGCGGCCACCGGCGGGCGCCAAACCAAATCCCGGCGCACCCGGCCTCCCGGTCCGAATCCCGGCGCGCCGGCATGGCCAGCCCTCTCCCCCCGGTCGCCGCGAACACCGGGGGGGTGGGCAGGATGCGAATGGGGGACTCTGCCCCCGGCCACGTGTGAAGTTCCACCCAATCCGTCAGGCGGCGATACGGCGGGCAATCGACCATCCGGCGAGCCGTCCGGTGGAAAAGGCCATTTGCAGATTGTAGCCTCCGCTGGGGCCGGTCAGATCCAGAATTTCCCCGGCGAAATAAAGCTGGAGATTCACCCGTGATTGCAGCGTTTCCGGATTCACCTCATCCAGCCGGACGCCACCGGCGGTCACCATGGCTTCCTTGAAACCGCGCGTCTGATACACGTGGAATCGGCACCCTTTGAGCCATTCCACCAATTGATGCATCTGGCGGGCGGTAAAGCCGGCGCAGGTATGTTCCGGGCCGATGCCGGCGAGGCGACACAATGTTTCCGCCAGGCGCTGCGGAACGATCCCCCCAACCAGGGTCTTCACCCGTTTACGCCCTTCGTGATCATGCCAGGCGCGAAACAGGGCGTGAAGTTCTGCCGGGCCGCGGCAGCGCACAAAATCGACACGCAGCGACACGGGTGACATCTTTTCGAGAAGTTCCGCCACGATTTCCGAAAGATTCAAAACCGCCGGGCCGGAGAGACCGAAATGGGTGAACAGCAAATCATTGACGCTCGGCGTCGGCTTGCCGGTGGCCAGTCGCGGCAGGGGGGCGGCGGTTTCAATGCGGACCTCCACATCCGGCACGGCCAGCCCCTGCAGGTCGGGAATCCATGGCTCCTGGCATACCAGTGGCACGATCGCGGGGCGGGGCGGCACAATCCGGTGCCCCAGCGCCGCGGCCAGGCGATAACCATCGCCGGTCGTTCCCATGCGGGTGTAACTTTGCCCGCCGACAGAAATCAGCAGAAACCGGGCCAGATGGACGGCGCCGTTGGCGGAAACGACCTCGAATAAGCCGCGGTCGGCCCGCCAGGCTGCGGCCGTCGCGGCGTACGCGGCGCCCGCCCGGGAGACGACGCCGAGTTCCTCCATGCGGTCGGTCAGGGCCTTGACCACGGAGCGGGCCTGGTTGGAATCCGGATAAATCTTGCCATCATGCTCGGCGTGTGTGGGCACGCCCCGGGTGGCGAACCAATCGCGCAGACGCGTGTTGTCAAAATGGCGCAAAGACGGGGCCAGAAAGCGGCCATTGCGGCCAAATGCGGCGATCAGAAAGTCCAGATCGCCGGCGTTGGTGAGGTTGCATCGGCCGCCGCCGCAGACCAGCACCTTGATGCCGGGTTGCCGGTTTTTTTCAAGGACGGTGATTCGAGGCCGCGGTTGGTTCAATTGCAGCGCGGTTTCGCCGCAGGCGATAGCGGCCATCATGCCCGCGGCGCCGGCGCCAAGGATCAAAAGATCGACCATCGGCGGATTGGAAAGGTCCATGCCCGAGCTTTGGTTTAAGGTTCGCCGGCCATCCCGTCCAGCGGACTGGTTACCACTTTATCGCTGCGGCGCGCCAGTGCAAGTTCGGTAGCGGTCGGGTGGTCTTCAAGGGTGTAGGACAGATTTGGCTCGCCAGCGCCGTTTCCAGGGCGCCGGTTTCGCGCCGCGGGGTAAGGACGGCCAGTGATTATCATAGCCCTTAAGCGCAAGCGACGGGTTCGAGGGCCCGCCTTGCACCGAAAAGGCGCCGGCGCGGGGGCGGATCTGGCGTTGGCCCAGGGGTACGCTACAATACCGTTGTTCCCACTCTGGGAGCAGGATGTACGGGTAGGTGGATGTGCGGATTATTGCCCGCCGGGCGCTGCGCGAATTCTGGGAAAGGCCGGCGCACGCGGAGGC
>JAKCCC010000529.1 GCA_021838985.1 Planctomycetota bacterium | reverse complement strand
CTCATAGATGGCGAAGCAGGACAGTGCATCGCGGGCGTTGGTTAGCAGATTGGTATGGGTCAGGGGAACCGCTTTGGGCAGCGCTTCCGAGCCGCTGGTAAAAAGCACCACGGCGCTATCCGACGGATTTCCGGTTTCGAATTTTCCCGCGGGCCAGCGGGCGCGAATCGCCGCGCAAACTTTTTCCCACCACGAAACGGCACCGGCGAATTCTTCTAGAGTTACCAAACGTTCCCGCAACGGAGTTAAATCAGTTCCCTGGGCGGTCAGGCGGCGCAGGAGAACCTCGGCCGTCAACACCTGCCGCACTCCCAACAACTCTAGACTATGCTGGATGTAGCGCGGCCCGGCGGTCCAGTTCACCATCACCGGCGTTTTCCCGGCGAACAGCGCCGCCAGGAAGACCGTATCCGCCGCGACCGACGCCGGCAGCAGAATGCCCACATAGCGGCCTTCCAGAGCGGCCAAGCGCGGACGCAAAATGAAAATGGCCGTCAGCAGATCGCGGTAAGTCCGGATGCCGCGCTGGAGGTCCGCAACAATAACTTTGCCCGGATGGCGGCGTGCCTGCTCCAGAAACACCTGCCCAATGGTCGCTCCCTGTGGAATTCGCGCCCGCGGATGTTTTTTTGGTTCTCCGCAATCTCTGGGTCCGCTGCGGGTCGGGGGTGTAACATTCGCTTTGAACCACGCGGCCGGTGGCGCGGGTACCTCGACATCGTGCGCTTCCGCCGCGAGCCGGTTCACGGCCGCCAACATAATGTCACCAACCGTCCGCACCGCTTCGACGTTGGGTACGGCGACGGCAAATTCCCTTTGCAGCCACAGGATGATCTCGGTGACGGCCAGGCTGTCCAGGCCCAGATCACGGGCGAGTTCCTGTGACTCCTGAAGCTCCGTTCGTCCCGCGGCCTCCTGTAGATGTTCGAGTACGATGCGGCGGGTGGCGGCGGGGACCGGCGTCGGCGAAGCGGGGCGAAGCCGCGCGTGGCCATTTTTCCGGCCGGGCGATGTGGAGATCGCGGTCCGGATCGCGGCCGGCGGCTCCGGCGCGGGCAGGGCGCTGGTGGGGGTTGGCGTCGCCGGATCAAGGCCGTACGGCGTGGATGGCGGCTGGGGCCGGCGCCGTGCGGTCCAACCCTCCCAGATGCTGTAAGGCACAGCCAGGGCCGGGTGGGCGTTCTGGCGGTAGAACTGGTCCAGATACGCATTGAGCCGAGCGCGGTCCGCATGTCGCGGCAGGTCGATCGGTTCGACCAACTCCACCCGCACGCGGCGCTTTGGAGCGAAAAATATTCCACTGGCCAGCAGCGGGCGGATATGACCCAAAAGGCTGCGTTTCAGCCGCGGGGCAGCCCCCGCCCCCCAACTGGAGCTGCTGCCCCAGAGGCCGCTGGTGCGGACCAGCACCACGCGGACCTGCGGCAACTCGGACAGGATGCGATGGGCGGCACTGACCGCGCCGAGCGTTTCGAGCTCCTGTCGCATCAGCCGACCGGCCGGATACAGCAACACATTCTGGCCCTGCTTAAGTGCTTCGATGCACAACGTGATTGCCGCCTGGGTCTTCGGGGCGCTGTCGCGATCAATTTTGGCGGGGTCGGGAATCGGCAGCACACCGATCCAACCCGCCAGGGTGCGGATGACGGGATGGTCAATTTGATTTTCCAGAGCCAGCGGTCGCGTGCCAAACGACCCGTGCAGCCAGGCGGTAAGAATGACGGGATCAATCAGTGCCGGATGATTAGGCAGAAATAATATGCCGCGGCGGCCGTGCCTTTTCACCTCGTCGGCGCCGATCACTTGCACGCGGTAACGCAGCCGGAGGATGCAGCGCCCGAGGCCACAGAGAAGTTTCGCCAGCACGCTGGTGCGACCCGGTTGGCGCTGGGCGAAAACACGAGCCAGGAAAGCTGCCACGGGGAAGGCGGCGATACCTACAAATACGAACACCATCGTCGGCTGCACGGCTTTTTCCAAAGGTACGTAGGCCAGGCTGCCTAAGCTCAACTTTTGCCATTTTGCCGAGCCTCACGCGGCCCGGCAAAGCTCATCCCGCAGTATACCGCGTAAAACCCGAGGTACTTTTTGCACACCCCGTCTTTTGTACGGGTGTGCAGAAACTCCACTTCGCCTTGTCGAATTGCCCTCTTCGGCGGCATGCCGCGATGACGCCACCCCGCCGCGGCTACGTCCCGTAAAATTCCGGACAGTAGTTGGATGGCCATCGGGACCCGTGAGCGGTCACAGGATCCTGGATCTCTTCATAGTCGTTGGGCCCAACCCGTGGACTTGACCGCGGCACGAAATCAGGCCATAGTAAAGGTAGTTCGGGAGGAAGATCGTGGTTCACGGCAGCGTTGCGGGCGGTGGCGGCGGTGGAGGGCCTGGCGCCTGCGGACCGTAAAAGCTCGGGTTAGCTATATGGAGGTATAAGCATGGCCATGGTTCGGGAAAAGCGCATCACGCCTCCCTATGCGGTGATCGCCTTCGCCTTTCTGTGGATTGTCGCAACGACTTTCGCGGTGATCTTTTACGTGCAGTGGGGCAAAGCTGAACATGCCCGCACTGTCGCCCGGCAGCGGCTTGAAGAGTTCGCTTCAGCGCAAGACCGCAACAACCCCGTGGTCCAGGTACTGCTCAACCAAGCCACCCGCGAGAATACAGTGGTGGAGCAGCTCTTGGCCACGGTGCACGAGCTCGTGTTCCGTATTGAAGGCACGGCGGCGGCGAATACTCTC
>JAKCCC010000528.1 GCA_021838985.1 Planctomycetota bacterium | reverse complement strand
GATGAAACTTTGCAGTTCGCTAACTTTCCGCTGCCAGTGGGCTGAGTTCCATTTCATGCTAGAACTATAGCCGCAGCCAGAATCGTTGTCAACTACTTAACAGAGTAATACTAGATGGTCCGGAAAAGGACCTTCGTCCTGACCAGGGCCTGCAAGAACATAGCGTCGAACTGCTGGTGGGCGAGGTGACCCGGATCGATCGCGCGCGGCGCGAGTTGCATCTCACTGGAAAGATACTGCAATACGAGCGGCTAATCTTGGCGACCGGTTCCGAGCCAATTCTGCCGACCATCCCTGGCATAAACCTTGATGGGGTTTTTCCTGTTATCAGGGAGTTGGACTACCTGCGGACCTTACAGGCCAGGCTGCAAGCCGCCCGGAACATCGTGGTCATTGGCGGCGGGTTCATCGGCGTGGAGCTTGCCGATGAGATCAACAAGATTGGCGGCAAGAATGTTACCATCCTGGAACTGACGGCGAATTGCCTGAGCCTTTCGTTCGATTCCGAATTCTGCGTCGAGGTGGAGGAGGTGCTCAGAAAAAGATCGGTCACGGTGCGTACCGCCGCGAAAGTCACGCGGATCGCGGGGGCCGAGCGCGTCCAGGCCGTACTAATGGCCGACGGCACCGAACTGTCGGCCGATCTGGTGATCCTTGGCTTGGGAACCAAAGCCCGCGTGGATCTGGCGCGGGACGCCGGCCTGGAAATAGGCCCGACCGGCGGGATTGTGGTCGACGGCGCCATGCGTACGAACGATGCGGCGGTTTTCGCCTGCGGCGATTGCGCTGAAAAAATATCGTTTTTCGATGGACGCCCCTGCCCCCTCAAACTCGCGTCGCTGGCGCAGTTCGAAGCCCGCCTGGCCGGGGCTAATTTGTTTGTCCTGACCCGCACCAGTGTGGGCACGGTAGGAGTGTGGTCTACGGTGGTGGGTGGCCTGGCGTTGGGCGCAGCGGGGCTGACGGAAACGATGGCTAACGCCCGTGGCTATACGGTGGCTTGCGGTCTATTCGAGACACCCGACCACCACCCCGGCGCCATGCCGGGCGCCACGCCGCTGAAAGTCAAGCTCGTGTTTGACCGCCGTTCCCGCGTACTGTTGGGCGGCCAGGTGCGCGGGGGGCCTTCGACCGGCGAGATGATCAATACCATCGCGGCGCTGGTGCAGAAACGTATGACGGCCGATGCTATCGCCATGTTTCAGGTGGGTACCCACCCCGCCTTAACTCCTTCACCGAGCCAGTATCCACTTGTCAACGCCGCGGAGCTGGCGATCCAGGCGGTTTCGGTGGCCCAACCGCCGAGGAAAATGGCATGAACGCGGCGGAAAGAAGCTTCCCGCGGAGCTAGTGGTTTTCGGCGTTGGAACGCGGGCGAATGTGGCGCTGGCGCGCAACGCCAGCCTGAAAATCGGGCCGACGGGAGGCGTCGCGGTCGACCGCTCGATGGCCACCGCAGACCCGGCGATTTTCGCCTGCGGCGGCTGCGCAGAAACAGTGTCCTTTTTCGGCGGCCAACCTTCCACGCTGAAACTGGCATCCATCGCCCAGTTTGAAGCCCGTGTCGCCGGCGCCAATGTGTTCAACCGGCGGCGCGAAAATGAGGGAACGGTGGGGGCTTGGTCAACGATGGTGGATGGCTTGGTGCTCGGCACCGCTGGGCTGACGGAATCCATGCCGCGCACGTGTGGCCACAACGTGGTCAGCGGCACCTGCGAAACCCCGGACCGCCATCCTGCCGGAATGCCGGGGGCGGCGAAGATGAAAACCAAGCTGGTGTTCGAGGCCCATACCCGGGAGCTGCTGGGCGGACAAGTCCGCGGCGGCGTGACGGGGGGAGATAACCAATCTTATCGCCGCACTTGTGCAAAAACGTATGCCGGCTGAAGATATCAGTATGTTCCAGATGGCTACGCAGCCCGCCCTGGCGGCGTCACCAATCGCCTATCCGCTGGGTGAATGCCGCCGAGATGGCCATCCCAATGGGCGGATAGAATGTATATGTCCAGCGCGGCCTGCGGGCCGCAACCAAACATATCGCCCCCGGTCCGCACGGAGGCGGATCGGCCACGGCGGATCGTGCGGTCGCCTTGGGAGGCCTTGCCGGCGTGGCGGGTCGGCCGGGCAAGCAAAGTTTTCTATCGAACCAAAATCTTCGCACAGCGCGAAGATTTTGAAGGATTGTGGCACCTGGAGTAAATCATGAAGCGGATAAACTTTCTGTTGGGTGTGGATCTGCTCCTGACAGTGGCTCTCCTGGCCATGGTCGCCACGGGTATCATCCTGCACTTTGCTTTGCCGCCGCACAGCGGGCAGACATTTGTGCTGTGGGGCCTTAACCGCCATGAGTGGGGTGAGGTGCATTTCTGGTTGGCCGTCACCGCCGTGGCGATCGTGATCCTCCACCTGGCCCTACACTGGGCTTGGCTTGTTACGTCGGTTCGGCGAACTTTCACGGGAGCCAGCTCGAATCCGCCGAGCCGCCGGTCGAGGATCCTAGCCGCAGTGGTCACCGCGCTCCTCGCGGGCGCCATGGTCGGCGGTTTCTCGTGGGCGGCCACGCGCTTCGTGCACCCGCGCCAGACCATGCACGGCCACGGGCTTGGGCCGACCTGGTCTGGTGGCGCGTCCGGTCGCGGCTTCCGAGGCGGCGCCGGCGGCGACCCTGGAGCAGGCTGGCGCTAATGGTGCGGTGTTGGATTCTTACCTCCTGCTTTTGCGAACCTAGCCCATGGACTCGACA
>JAKCCC010000527.1 GCA_021838985.1 Planctomycetota bacterium | reverse complement strand
CATCCGTCAGGACGGGAAACTGGCTCGCCCGCGGCGAGTCCGACGTGCCGGTCAAATCGCTGAACGGCTCGGGCGGATCGTCGCCGGGTTGCGGGGCCAACTGCGTAAAGTCGATCGATTCGCGGGCGACCCGCGGCGGGGTGCCGGTCTTGAGCCGGCCTAATTCAATGCCCAGTCGCCGCAGCGAGGCCGACAGCCCCACGGCTGCGGCCTCCCCCACCCGACCGCCTTGGATCTGGCTTTCGCCGGTATGCATCAGCCCCCGTAAAAATGTCCCCGTGGTCAGCACCACACAGCGGCCAGCCAAGATCCGGCCGGATTGTAATTTCACACCAGTCACTTGGCGCGGCCCGCGCCCATTACCGGCCGGTGACGCAGCGATGGTTCCAGCGGATCCACCAGGGCGCTGCGGCGGGGGTGGACGTTGAGTTCCAGCCGGGGCGGGCGCGGTCAACACCTCTTCCACGATATCGGGAACCAGGGCTAGATTGGGACAATACTCGCGCAGCAGGATTTGCACGGTCTGGGCATAGCGATATTTGTCCGCCTGAGCCCGCGGCGATTGCACCGCTGGTCCTTTGGAACGGTTTAAAATGCGGAATTGAATTCCGGACGCGTCGATGGCGTGGGCCATCAGTCCGCCCAGGGCGTCGATTTCGCGCACGATTTGGCCTTTGGCCAGCCCCCCGATGGCCGGATTGCAGCTCATGCGCCCGATGGCCGCTGGATCCATCGTCACCATCACCACCCGGCCGCGGTCGCCCAGAAGCCGACTGGCCGCCCAGGCCGCCTCCGCCCCAGCATGGCCGCCGCCGACCACAATGACATCAAAATATGCCGGCCCTTCCATCGTCTGCCGCCTTCGGTTTATTGTAACGGCTCACAGGTCCCCCCTGTCCGTCGAAACTATCGGGAACGGGGCGGTCCTCACCCGTGTCCGGACCGCCGAGACTCGGCGCTATAAACAATACAAGTGCTGCGGATCGCCGCAGACGACTCGCCCCGATGCGATGGCTCATCGCCCTTCCGATGGGCCTCGGGATCCGCGCGCGATCCGGTGCGGCCCGTGAACGATTACGGTTTATTTTAGCGCCACGAATGTGGGGATTTTTGATAGCGGTCCCTGGGCCCTACGGAGCGTTGGACAGCCACACCCGCGCCAAGCGACCGATTTCCACCCACCCCCCTTTACGATACATCGCCAGCGCCGGTTCGTTCTCCGTATCCACCTGCAGCGAAGGTGTTTTCCCTGACTCGCGAATGCGCCCCACCAATTCACTGACCAATTCCGCCCCGATGCCGCGCCGCCGAAAATCGGGAAATGTAAAGACCCCTCCAATTTCCACGATGGCCCGCAACATCAAATCGAACTTCGCCACTGCGGCGACCTGCCCCTCCAGCTCGTAGACAAACACATTGCCTGTGTCGATCCAGGCGTCCACGTCCGCTTCAAACAGAATTCCGCGCTCCTTCCGGTACAGGCGCCGCCATTTGTTGAGCACCGCTTCATCGCCGTCCCGCGCCGCGCGCACTTTTGCGCAGCGCCTCACGGGCCGATCTGGCGGCAGGCGCATCATGACATTCACGGATTGCTTCGCGGCATTCTTACGATGCACCAGCTCCAGCAACCCTGGCAGCATTTGCTGTACGCTGATCGCTTCACCCGTGACATAATTCAGCGCCAGCGCGGCCGGCACGGTCGTTTCCGGAGCGCCCGCCGGAGGCGGCTCGGACCGCTCAACCCGCGGTTGCCCCTGGACCCAATCCGCCAGATAGGACGTGAAAGCTCGTCCCGCCGATGCATCCGTGATAAAAACATCCGCCCGATGCCCCTTCGGCACGTACAACATGGCGCCCAACACGCTGGCGCTATCCGCGCCGGCGGCCCCCGCGGCGCCCGGCCCGGCCAGCAGCAGATGCACATCGTCGCGTAATAATGGCGGCGTTTGGGCCAACCGATCCCAGAAATGCGCGAGGAGGTCCATCACCCCGCCGCCGCGCGTGCGCAAAAAATCCGCGGCCCGGCCCGCTTGGTCCACCGCCAACCGTGTTACCTGTAAAGCCGAGCCCGCATTGTCCGCAAGGGCGTTCACGCCTGCGGCCGCTCCCGGCCCCTGAGTGCATGGCGCCACGCCGCGCCCCGCGCTGACCATCTCAACTTATCGACCCCATGATGAACGAACCTACGTGCGTCGAAACCAGACCCATTTCCAATGGCCCCGGAGCGGAAACATATTAATTGTAACACGCCGTAGAAAAAAGAGCGCTGCAAAACCAAGGCCACCGCAGGGCTGGGGATGTCGCCGGATTTTTTTGGCGAACGCCGGCCCACAGCGATAGCGCCAAGCCCCCCACGTCTTAGCGGCGGCATTCCTGCCGCCCTTGGGCATGTCCCCCGCCCCAAAATCCGGCCACACCCCGGGGTTGGGTGCATGACAGATTCGGCGCGCTGGTGCCATTTCCAGGGCAGAAGTTTCGCGCCGCGTGGGGTACGCCGTTGAACCGGCCATTGCTCATCGCCTGGAGATCGCCCCTGACGCCGGAGCTGCGCGACGGGTCAGGATCGCCCGTAGAGCCGACGCCCTCGTCGGCTGGCCACATGGCCGATGAGGGCATCGACCCTACGTAGCCCGAAGCGTAAGCGACGGGTCAGGATCGCCCGTAGAGCCGACGCCCTCGTCGGCTGGCCACATGGCCGATGAGGGCATCGACCCTACGTAGCCCGAAGCGTAAGCGACGGGACAGGACTGC
>JAKCCC010000526.1 GCA_021838985.1 Planctomycetota bacterium | reverse complement strand
GGATGCTTCATCCGGTTGCGCAATAAAAAACCCGCCTGACGGCGGGTTCAGAAGCACAACCAATCCCCTGCCGTCAAAGGCGCCGCGGCAGGAGTCATCAGTTCCGATGGCTCGGAACATTTAGCGGGGGGACTCCATCCCCATGATGTTATTGGCAAGTATATGGCCCAACACGGGTAAAATCAACGCCGGCGCCCTGCCTGAACCCCGGGGGACAGCATTCCCAGGTTACCCGGTTGAAGTGACAGGTCCAGGCACCTTCGCAGCGGCCATCGGAACATGGCCGGCTACGGGGTATCCGGTTCGCGCATGGCTGCGGCGCAAGCCGCGGGTCCGGTTCCAGCCCGGGCGTGCCGTAGCCGGGGATGTCCCTATCCCCGCTGCGAAGGCAGCTGGTCCTGCGGCACGAACTCGGCGTCCCCGGAGTGTGCCGCCCAATCTGTCATGCGCCCCGTTGAAGGCCCGATAACCAGATGGTCTGGGATGGTCATCGGGACAGGCCGCGGTGCTTCAATTCCGGCGCGATGCGGAACTCAACCCGGCAGTTGGCGGCGCAGGAATTCCGCCACCACCGGACCGATGCGGTCGGGGGCTTCTTCGCCTGACAAATGGCACAAATCCGCAAAACCGCGATATTCGACCCGTGGCAGCAGCCGGCGCAATCGTTCCCCGGCATCCGCGGACAGTAGCCGTTCCTGTTCCCCCCAGATCAGCAGTACCGGCTGGAAAAGCTGCCGGGTGCGCTGCAAATAACGGTCAATCGCGGGGGAGCGTGTCGGCAACCGGCGAATGATATCCAGCAGGCGCAGGCGGTTCCTTCGCCGGCCCATCGTCCGGGTATAGATGGCCAGCAGTTCCGGATCCGCATGCTGCGGATCGGCATAGCCGCCATAGCGAATCCCGTCCACCAAGCGCCGGGCGGGCATCAGGCTCATGACCAGTTCGCCCAACACCGGAATCCGCACCACGCGGTACAACGGCGGCAGGGCCTGCGGAAAAATGGCGGGATTCCACAGCACCACACGCCGTACCAGCGTCGGAAAGTCCAGCGCCGCCATCAATGCCATGCCGCCGCCCAGGCTGGCTCCGCCGAGGTCGAGTTGCGCGAGGCCCAGCGCCGCGGGCACACGCATGCACAGGCGGACCAGTTCCTCAATGGCCACGCCGCCGCGCGGCCAGCCATCGGCTATCCCAAAACAGGTGTAGTCCACTAAAATCAGATCCCGTTCCGGCAGCAACCAGCCGGCCAAGCCGCGGAACGATGCAATGTGCAAGCCCATGCCATGCAACAACAACAGCCTCGGCCGCTCGGCGGCGTCGTCTCCAGCGGCACGGAGAAATTTAAAGGGCACGGCCATTTTGCGGTCGCGAATGACGTAGGTATGGTGATTGGTTTCCTGCGGCGGGCGGCGTGCATCGAATTCTTCCACCGGTCGCGGCGGTGTCAATTCAAATAACTCCATGGGCAGGCGCCGCGCCCCGCCGACGTGGGCGGAAGGCGTGGCAGCGGAATGGGATGGCGGTTGCACGGCCATGGCGTGATTATAATCGGTGCACGCCACATAACGGACTGGCTGCCGACCGACGCATGGCAACCCGCGGGGACCGCGGTGCGTCGAATATGTGTTATTATATCCGCACCGTCCGACGCGGCTGAACCGGGTTGGATTCTAAGTAGGACTGCGGAATCAATGCCGTGGTTGACGGTGGTTGTGGTGCGGACCTCCAGGTCTGCTTATCCGTCGCCCGACGGCTTGGGTGGGTCCCGACTTGGTCGGGAGAGACCTGCACCACAGGGCCAACCCCCGATGATCCATTCTGCATTCCTACTTAACCGGGCGTACGGTCGGATGGGCCTACTGCGGAAAGGGCATCTTGTGTTGCGCAAAGCATTTGTCATGTCCGTCCACGCCGGGCGGGAAAAGGAATACGAAAAACGGCATAATCCCGTCTGGCGGGAAATGCTCGAGACGCTTAAAGCCCATGGCGTGCATAACTATTCCATTTTCCTGCATCCCCAGACGCGGCAGCTCTTTGGTTACGTGGAAATTGAAGATGAAGCCCGCTGGAAGGCCATCGCCTCCACGCCCGTTTGCCAGAAATGGTGGAAATACATGGGCGACATCATGCCGTCCAATCCGGATAACAGCCCGGTATCGGCCGATTTACAGGAAGTTTTTCATCTGGAATGAGTGCTTTTGGAGCGGTCATTCCAGCCAGGCCTGTTGCGCCAGTTGTTCGAGTTCCTGACCTATTTTTCTGCGGCGATCACGAAGTTTCCGCGGGCGTGCCGCGCGGTGGACGGACGCACGCAACACTTCGTTGATACAAGTCTGGTAGCCGGCCCCCGCGGAGCGAAAATACGTCAAAACATCTTGATCCAGCCGCAGGGTTACCAACTGCTTGGGTATCCGGTGAGAAACGCCACTTTCCTTGAACTTCACGGGTAAAATGTCCGAGGTGTCAATGGGGCGGTCTTGGAGACGACGTAGCAATTCCAGATCGGCGTGCGGGTCTAACTCGGCGGCACTCTTGCGGCCCCCTTTTGTCTGCGAGCTGCTGGGCATAAGCCTTTTTTTCTTGCGGCGTGGCACACCGGGCCGAAATAATCCGCGTGACACTCTCAGGCGAAGCCTCCCGCTCCGTCCAGACTACGACGAGAACGATATTCCGGTTCAGCGGGAATGGAGCCAATGTTATCCAGCGATCTTCCGTGGCGCTGCGCGTATCATCCACCGGCTCGCGATGGAAATAGCG
>JAKCCC010000525.1 GCA_021838985.1 Planctomycetota bacterium | reverse complement strand
GTTGGCCGACGGGCCTTTTGAACGCGGTGTTTCTTTGTTGCCACGCGTTTGTGAACCCGTGGAAGCCTTGCGCGCAGCCCGCCGGGACGGAGTCGTCACCGTTCGCGGCGCCGGGCCACGCCGGGTTACCGCGGCTGGGCGCCGCACCGCGGCGGCTGGGCGTCGGCCCGCTCTGCTGGCCGACTTACGGCCGGACGCGACAACGTGCTTCTTTAACGACATAGCTGTTCCAAAACCTTCCGCGGCGGCGAAAGCCGCCGATCCCTTTCGCCACCTTTGACCCTGGGCGGCGCCAGGGCGCGAATTCCGTATAATAAGCTGAGCGGCTGCGTAAGTCAATTTCGGCGTTTGTTTCATGCTTCCTTCTCCAGGGTGTGGCGTGTGGCCGGATTTTGGGGCGGGGGGCGGCATGAATGCCGCCGCTGAGACGTTGGAGGCTTGGCGCTATCGCCGCTGGCCGGCGTTCGCCAGAAAATACGGCCACACCCCTTTCCCACGCTTTTCGGGGTGTGGCAATAAATTGGAGATCCCGGCGCGCCGGGACCGGTCCGACCCGCCATAGGAGGCGCCAAGGCCGCAAATCATTGCCACATCCGCGGGAACTGTCCCCGGCCCTGTTCGCAGCGGCTATCGGGGCATGGCCGGCTACAGGCCCCCTGATTCGCGCCTCGCCTCGATCGGGTGCGAGCCTGGAGTCCATCCCGCGTCCAGGATGCCCGTAGAGCCGACGCCCTCGTCGGTTGGTCGCCTGGCCGATGGGGGCATCGGCCCTACATGGCCCGGAGGCCGTCCCTGGCGAGTGAACTGCGCGACGAGGCGGGACGCCCGTAGCCGCCGACGCCGCTAGCGGCGCTGCGATCCAGCCGCGGCGCCCGCATCGTGCGCAAATCTTGTGGCGTAACGCGGGAGTGTCGAGCTGGTTCGTCAATGAAATCCGTGAAGTCCGTGTCACAGTCTGCGTGTTTCTTCGCCCTGTGCGAAGCTTTTGGTCCGCAGGAAATCCCCGGTTTCCGGCGGAGAATCCACCTCCGACAAGGTCTCCAAAGGCGACTTTTCGATCCGCCTCCGTGCGGACCGGGGGCTAGGTGTTTGGTTGCGGCGGCGCCGCGCCGGGATAGAATGGCGGGTTATGGACAGCCCCGCCCCGAGTCATCCGAAAGACGCTGGCGGCCCGGCGGGCCAGGCGACCGCCCGGACGAAAGCCGATCCGAACCGTTCCGATCCGTGGCCCGCTTCATCCCCCAAGCCCAGCGCAACCGGTCCCGCCGCGGAAGCACCCCCGCCTTACTTTTCCATGGTTGTACCCATGTATAATGAACAGGAATCGGTGGCGCCGCTGCATGCCGGCCTGACCCGCAACCTGGCCCGACTGGGGCGGGGGTATGAAATCATTTATGTCGATGACGGCAGCCGGGACGAAACCTACGCCCGGTTAAGCGCCCTGGCCGCGGAGGATCCGCACGTGCTGCTGATCCAACTGCGCCGCAACTTCGGCCAGACGCCGGCCTTGGCCGCCGGCTTCGATCACGCCCGGGGCGAAGTTATCCTGGCCATGGACGGCGATTTGCAACACGATCCGGACGAGATTGGCAAATTTATCGCGAAAATCGACGAGGGCTTCGACGTGGTCTCCGGCTGGCGCCAGCGCCGGGCGGACGGATTTTTCCTGCGCCGGATTCCCAGCGCCGTCGCCAACCGGCTGATCCGCAGAATTTCCGGCGTGGATATCCATGATTTCGGCACCACGTTTAAGGCCTATCGCCGAGATGTGATCGAACACCTGAATCTCTATGGCGACGCCCACCGCTTCATTCCCGCCTTGGCCGCGATGGCCGGCGCCTCCATTACCGAGGTGCCTATCCGCAATATCAACGCCCCCTACCGACCGTCCCATTACGGTTTCAGCCGGACCTATCGGGTGCTGCTGGACCTGTTGACCATCGAGTTTCTGAATCGCTATTTGACGCGGCCGCTGCACTGGTTCGGCAAGGTCGCGTTGGCCAGTCTGGCGGCGGCCGGAGGAATCGGGGTGTTTCTGCTGGTTAAGAAAATCCAGGGGGTGTCCCTTCTGGTTGCCCACGGGCCGTTGTTAATCCTGGGGCTGCTGTTTTTTATGATGGCGCTGGTCTTCTTTTCGACGGGGCTGCTGGCGGAACTGATCATCCGGGTCTATTTTGAAACCCAGCGCAAAGCGGTGTATACGGTGCGGGAAATTCGGCGCGGCGGGGAAGTATGGCGCGGGCGTCCCGGGCGTCCCACACGGGATTGGCAGCGCGGCCCGTGGACGGTGGCTAAGGCGCCAGGGGAGACTTAGGTTTGGTTTTCACTGAACCATTTATTTATGTTATTTGTGGGTGTGCGCATAATTTGGGGCACCGGCGGGGCGACGGGCGGCACAAATGCCGCCGCTAAGACGGTTGGGTAAGGCGGCGTAAAGCCCCGGTTAAGAAAACCACCTAGGAAGCCCTTCGGAACTTCACCGATACGGCGTTAAGAATTCCCCCTTGCATTTGCGTGGAAGGGGGGTATACTTTCCCCGATCCGCCGGGGCGCATCCGCTCCCGCGGAATCAAGGAAGGAAGGGCATGGCCATAAATCGTGCCGTAGCCGCCGATGCCCCCATCGGCGTAGTGCCGATGCCCTCATCGGCCGACGACCAGTCCCGACAGCCGACGGGGGTGTCGGCTCTACACGGAGTCGGGCGGGACGCCCGCCCCCCAACTGACATCGACGCTAAGGCTTGACAGGGCTGGGCGGC
>JAKCCC010000524.1 GCA_021838985.1 Planctomycetota bacterium | reverse complement strand
CCATGCCGGTGGACACCTCTGGCTTGGACAAGGCGCTGCTCCAGGCGATTCCACGCCGGCCGCACTCGCGGCGTCTGTGGATCGGTTCACTGGGCGGCCTGGCGGCAGCCGCGATTGCCGCCGCCGCGATCATGGTTGCGGTTCTAAGCGCTGCCGCGCCCGCACAAGCTTCGCCTGCCCAGTTGGCCGCACTTTATAATCAGATGGCTTCCGCCGGTTCCATGTCCGCCATGGGGGTTGGCCCGATGAAAATGAACCAACCCCAGGCGATGCTATGCTGCCAGCGGACTATTGGCCGACAGGCCGTGGCCTGCTCCCTGTATCGCCCCCTCCATGCGCGGGCGATCCTGGTGGTGGCTTGCGGTAACCGCCAAATGCACCATCCAGCCGGTCAGGTCCTCATCCAAAACGGAGTGCATTATCTGGTCACGCATCAAGGCCAGCTGAATATGGTCATGCGCAGCGAAGGCGGGCGCTGGACTTGCGCGATCGGCCCGGAGTCCGTTTCCACGCTGGCGCGGTACGCCACCAAGTAAACACACTTGTTGCTATTATCCTATGAACCCTTCAAAATGTGGCCGAAGCTGCGGGCAGGCGTTCAGTGGCCGGGGCAGGGCGCCAGCCCCTGGCCCGGATATTTCAAACCTAACCGCAGAGGATGCGGGGGAACGCACAGACAAAAGGAAATAGCGAGGGGTTTGAGGCAGTGGCCATCGACACACGGCATCCTTACCGATTCCATGAGTTATCATGTTAAGTGCTTTAATTCCAGCAGCCTCCGTGACCGCTGCATCCTCTGCGGTGAAGTATTAGGACTGGCGCATTGTCAAACGATAAATTTCGGGTTGGCGAATGAGCCCCAGACGTGCCATCGAACCCGAAGCACCCGCCTTCAAGCACCGGCCATCAGGCCGGTGAACGGCGGCGGACGGGGTACCCGGAAGTTAAGCGATGACAACGCACTAGCGGGCCGCGCCGGATAATCTACGGATGGTTCGTTGTGGTTCGCGGGATGATGACAGATTCGAGAGCTGTGGATTGGTCAGCATACACGCCGCGGGAGCTTGGCTACCACTGGCCCGCCGAGTGGCAGCCGCACGCGGCCAGCTGGTTGGCCTGGCCGCACAACCGCGCGGATTGGCCGGGTAAATTTGAACCGATTCCCTGGATTATCACGGATATCATTCGGCACGTGGCGTCCGCGGAAACGGTGCATCTACTGCTCGCCGACCCTGCGGCCCGCCGCCAGGCGGAAAGATTGCTGCGGGCGGCCGGGGTGAATACGGCGGCCGTGCGCTGGCACATCCAGCCGACCGACCGTATCTGGACTCGTGATTCCGGCCCGATTTTTCTGTGCCGCCCGGGGGCGGACCGGTGTCCCGCGGGTGCCTTGCCCCGTGTCCCCGTGTCCCGGCGCCCCGGCGTCTCCGCTACCCCGCGTCTCCGCGCCCCGGTCTACCCGCGTCCATCCTCCCTTCGCCGTCTGCCCCGCCTGGCGGCGGTAGGTTGGGCGTTTAATGCATGGGCTAAGTACGGTAATTTCCATCAGGACCGCCGTCTCCCCCGCTTTGTGGCGGCCACGCTGCAGCTGCCGCTATGGGAGCCGGCGGCAAGGGACAATCGCGGGCGGTTACGCCGCATCGTGCTGGAAGGCGGCAGCATTGATGGCAACGGCGCTGGTTGCCTGCTGACCACAAATGAATGTTTATTATCAAACATACAACAGCGTAATCCAGGAATTCCGCGGGAGCAGATCGAGAAGATCCTGTGTGAATACCTTGGCGCTGAAAAGGTGCTATGGCTTCAACACGGAATCGCCGGGGACGACACCCATGGGCACATCGATGACACCGCGCGTTTTGCCGGTGAAAATCTGATTCTCGCTTGCCGGGAAGCAAACCGCAGCGACCCAAACTATGCCCCGTTGTACGAGAATTGGGAGCGTCTCCGGGCCATGCGCGACGCGTGGGGCCGGCGCTTTGAGGTCGCCGCGTTGCCGATGCCGCGGCCGGTGACGTTCCGCGGCCAGCGTTTACCGGCCAGCTACGCCAACTTTTACGTCTGCAACGCCGGGGTGCTGGTTCCGGTTTTCAACGATCCAGCGGACCTTGCCGCTCTGCGCGTCATGGAGCAGGCCTTTCACGGACGGACGATCATTCCCATTTACTGCCGCGATCTGGTCTGGGGTTTGGGGACGCTGCACTGCATGACCCAGCAACAGCCGGCGATATAAGCTGCATTCTTCCCTGGCGGCAGGTAAGGCTCAACTGGCAACGCCCTTCGGCAAACGCCACAAGATGGCGCCCCAGGCATTCCCACCGCCAGCCTTGCAGCACGGCATGGGCGCTCCCATCGCCGCCGCGGCGAATGGCCCCCGCCGCCGCCAGCACCTGGGCTTGCGAGGTAACCACCGCGGGGCAGACCGATTGCCCCAGGCAGATGACCTGCGCCGCGGCCCATAAACCCTCGGCGAACGCGGCGCCATCCGGTGAGGTATCCAGTTCCGGAGCTGGCGCAGGATAACTTTCCGGCTTGGCTGCCTTCACCTTGCGGATCAGCTCCAGCACGGTGGTGGCGTAGGAATGCAGCTCCCGTCGTGAAAACCCATCCACCTGATGCAGACTTTCCAGCCGATTGGGCATCAGCCGGGCCAGGTCGCGCAGAACCGTATCCGAAAAGAAGCTTCGCACCGGCATATTGTGCTCGAAGGCGATCTGCTCGCGCCAGGTCGCCAACTCCCGCAACACCGCCAACTGTTGC
>JAKCCC010000523.1 GCA_021838985.1 Planctomycetota bacterium | reverse complement strand
CAGGTCTTGATCGCAGCGGCGATGGGGGCATCGCCGGCTACGCGGCGCCCGGACGCGGGGGTGGGCGCCGTTGCTGGCCGGGAGGACGCAGCGGCGTTATTATCGCGGAACCGGCGAGATTACGGCCCGAGATTACGGCCAGGGAATAGGGAAATTCAAAGATGGCGCAAGGGCGTTATATTGCGGTGGACCTGGGGGCGGAGTCGGGGCGGGTCATGTGCGCCACCGTCGGTACGGATGGCATCGCTCTGACGGAGGTACATCGTTTCGCCAATGGTCCGGTGGCGGTCGGGAAAAACCTGTATTGGGATATCCTGCGCCTGTGGAGCGAAATTCAGGTTGGCATCGCCAAGGCCGTCGCTGCGCACGGCGCGGCGGATATCAATGGTATTGGCGTGGACTCGTGGGGGGTAGACTTCGCGCTGCTGGATGGCCGCGGTGAACTTCTCGGCAATCCCGTGCATTACCGCGACGCGCGTACCAAGGGCGCGCCCGAAAAACTATACGCCCGGTTGCCGCGGGAAAAAGTCTACGCCTTGACCGGCCTTCAAACCCTGCCCTTCAATACGGTATTCCAGTTATCCGTGGTGGCGGCCGGAAATCCGCAGACCCTGGCCGCCGCCCGCCACGCTCTGTTTATCCCGGACCTGGTCAACTACTGGCTATGCGGGCGCCTGGCCAACGAATACACGATCGCCAGCACGTCCCAGCTGCTCAACGCCCGCACCCGCCAATGGGCCGATGAAGTCCTCGCGGCCATTCAGGTGCCGGCGTCGCTGTTTCACGCACCGGTTATGCCCGGGAGCGTATTGGGCGAAACCTTCGTCGAAGGACGCCACGGTTCCACTGCCGGCCGGGGAATTCCGGTCCTTGCGGTCGGCTCGCACGACACCGCCAGTGCGGTTGCGGCGGTGCCCGCCACGGGCCAGGATTGGCTGTTTTTGTCCAGCGGCACCTGGAGTCTGCTGGGGGTCGAGGTGCGCGAGCCTGTGCTGTCCACCGCGGCCATGCAATACAATCTGACCAATGAGGGGGCGGTGGATGGCCAGATCCGGCTGCTGAAAAACATCGCCGGCCTCTGGCCGTTGCAGGAGTGTCGTCGGACCTGGGCCGCGGCAGGTCAGCCCTGGTCCTACGCTGAATTGGTGGAGCTGGCCCGGGCCGAACCGGCGCATACGGCCCGGCTGGATTTGGACGATCCGACCCTCGCGACGCCCGGCGATATGCCGCGAAAAATCACCGACCAGTGTCGCCGCCGCGGATACCCGGCTCCGGAAAGCCCCGGCCGTTTTGTCCGGGTTATCCTGGAGAGCCTGGCGGCGGAATATGCCCGCGTTAAGCTTATGCTGGAGGAAGTTACAGGGCGGAAATTCACGCGCCTGCACATTGTCGGCGGCGGCAGTCAGAACGACCTGCTGAACCAATTCGCCGCCGACGCGACCGGTTTACAAGTGCGTACCGGGCCGGTGGAAGCGACGGCGATCGGCAATGTGCTGGCCCAGGCAGTCGCCACCGGCCGAATGGGTTCACTGAGCGCGGGTCGCGAACTGGTGGCCAAAACCGCGTCAATCCGCGTGTATGAACCACACGATACCGAATCCTGGCAGGCATGGACAGCGGAACCGCCAGCCCCACGAAGCAGCGGATGAATATCATCTTGATTGGCTATCGCGGTTCAGGAAAATCCAGCGTGGGCAAACTTCTGGCCCTGCGGCTGGGATGGGCGTTTGTCGATACCGATGAACAGATTGTCCGCCGGGCCGGGAAAAGCATAGCCGAGATCTTCGCGCACGCCGGGGAAGCAGGATTCCGCGAGCTGGAGTCGGCTGTGGTCGCCGAGGCGGCCGGGACGGACCACACGATCATCGCCGCGGGCGGTGGCGTCGTGCTGCGGGCGGAAAACGTGGCCCGCTTGAAACAACACGGGCGATTGGTCTGGCTGCAAGCGGCTCCGGAAGTTCTTTGGAGGCGCATTCAAGCCGATCTCAAGACTGCCGCCAGCCGCCCTAATCTGACCGCAGCCGGCGGCCTGGAGGAAATCCGACGCCTGCTGAACCTCCGCGCTCCACGGTATGCGGCGGCGGCGGATTTCACTGTAGACGCCTCCAGCGGTACCGTGGAGCAGCTGGCGGAGCGCGTGGCGGCATGGATAGGCGGCTTACTATCCAGTCCGGGTACTACGCGAGAAAAATCGTAAGTATTGCCAAATATCAAACTACTGCGTTGTCAAACGATAAATTTCGGGTTCGACAAAGAGCCCCAGACTTGCCGCCGAACCCGAAGCACCGGCCTTTGGGTCGCCGTAGCGAGTCGCCCGCGGCGACCCGGTGAATGGCTTTCGGCCGGGGTACCCGAAAGTTAAGCGGTGACAAAGCACACCTACGTTTTCCAGCCAAATTACCTGGACAGGCTCCTAAGGTTGCGCCCCGTGGCGTTGAGGGTGTAATCGGCGGTGCCACCCCCGCAAGCCAGGGGCTATCTATGTATGGAGCCACCGATCGGGTATATAGCCGCCGATTTACCGGCGGCAAAATGTCCGTTGAGCAGGTACGGACATGCACCCACACACGCCCGCTACGGTGCTCCTCTGCCCACTTCGGCCACTGCCGTTTTTACTTTTTACTTTTGCCTTTTACAACCGGCCAGCCATGCAGGCGCACCTGCAGCAACAGCGGCCGCTTCTGGCGAATCAGCGACACCGGGATATTTCGTGGGCCGCGTCGCAGGGCGTGGAGGATGCTGCCCCAGCGGCCGACCGGCAC
>JAKCCC010000522.1 GCA_021838985.1 Planctomycetota bacterium | reverse complement strand
TCGGTCGGCGCCGGGTGACCCGCGCGACGCCCAGATGAAATCGATCTCATGCTTCTGCTTGTCACGCCAATAGCGGATGGTGCGCCGCCCGGCGACCGCATGGAGCTCGTTGAGCACCAGGTGCTCCCAAAGCGCCCCGACGTCCTGCGGCCGCAGGCTGGTCCAGCCGCGGTAGAAGCAGACAAATCCCGTGTCACAGCCGTAGATCTTGGGAGCCGTAATAATCTCTTTGGATCTATTCCCATGGAACGGCCGCAAGATGTGGATCACCAGGGTCTCTTCCAGCGCGCTGACGTAATTCTCGACCGTCGGCTGGCTGATGCCGCAGGCCCCAGCCAAGGGCCTGGCTTCAAAAATGGCGCCCGATTGGACCATGAGCAGCTCGGTAAGCTTTTGGAAGGCGCTGGGTCGTTCCAGGTGAGAAAGCTCCTGGATATCCTTAGCCCAGTACGCATCCATCCATTCCTACAGGGCGTTTTCGGGCGGGGCAGGGGATTGCAAAAAGGGGGTGACCCTTCGTACCACAGCCGGTGCTGCAGATCGTCTTGGCCGAACCCGGTCAGGTCGGCCAAGGTCAGGGGCGTCAGCCATAGATTGGCTTTTCGGCCGGCCAGGGTGTCGCGGAATTTGCTGGACGCCCCCAAGCTCGATGCTCCCGTTGCCAGCAATTTTATATTCGGATAGTGATCGGGCGCGCACGCCAGCCCCTTTCGATGGCCTCCTGTCAATATCTTCGGTTCACCACCATAGGGTCCCATTGTCCCCCGTAGTGGTACTAAAATAAAGTTGTTTTTGGTTTAGTAAGATCCATGTAAAGCCGACATTTTCTTTCCCAGCCTGCCGGGAGGATACGGGACGCCGGCGAAGATGGTATAATCATCGTATGATTACAAGGCAACTCATTCAGGAGCAGCGTGACGCTATCTTGAATATTGCGCACCGCTATGGGGCTCATCACGTCCGCCTATTTGGCTCCGTTGCCCGCGGCGATCAAACCGGGCATTCGGACGTCGATCTGATCGTACGATTTGATCCCGAGCGATCTCTTTTTGATCATGGCGGCCTGCTGATGGCCCTGCAGGATTTACTTCAGGCGAAGGTGGATGTAGTCGATGAGGGGGGGGTGCGGCCCCGCTTTCGGCATAATATAATCAAAGATGAGATTCCGCTGTGAGAGGCGATCGCCTGCTGCTGCAGGACATCCTTGAGGCCATAGCGGTGATTGTGCACTACCTTCCCGCTTCCGAGGCGGCGTTCCTCGCCGACCCTCCTTTGCAATCCCATATCCTGCGGCATCTCCAAATCATCGGCGAGGCATCGAACCGCCTCGCCGCTGAACTCCGCCAGCGCCACCCCGAAATACCCTGGCTGGAAATGATCGGCATGAGGAACATCACCATTCACGATTATGCCGGCATCAATTGGCATAGCGTGTTCCAGGCCGCCCGCCACGATGTTCCCATCCTCAAACCCCAGATCCAGGCCATCCTCGATTCTGTGCCCGGCGGGACGGATAGTTAAGCTTTGGCGTTCTAACGGATGTTCCAGCGTCGTTTTAACGTAACTCTTTTATTTAGAGCCTCTAACAAAATGAACTTTTGAGATAACGATGGCAGATCAAGGCACAGCCCAATTTCAGAAACGCCATATGAATATCGGCGCGTCGTTCGTATCGGATTTTGAGTCGCCGGTTCTGGTGCAGCCAGCTCTCGGTACGTTCCACCACCCAGCGATAAACACCCAGGCCACGGCCGTGCGGCGTGCGGCGTTTGGCCAGCGCGGGTTGTATCCGACGACGGCGAAGCGCACGCCGATGGGGTTCGGAACCGTAGGCCCGATCTCCTTGCGCACGCTGGAAACGGTGCCGTGGATGGCCCGCTTGGCCGGCCACCGAGGGTACGGCATCGACCAAGGGCAGCCGTTGTGTCACATCGTGTCGATTGGCGGCCGTCAACGAGACGGCCATCGGAATGCCGTGGCCGTCGGTAAGAACGTGATGTTGGCTCCCATTTTTCCGTCGATCCGTCGGATTCGGGCCGGTCTGCGCCCCCCAAAAACGGCGCGAACCGAGGTGCGGTCTACGACCGCTCGCGACCAGTCGATCTGGTCGGCCTCGCGGAGTTTGTTGAGCAATACCGGGTGCAATTGCTGCCAGACCCCACGCTTTTGCCAATCGCGCAAACGCCGCCAGCAGGTCATGCCGGAGCCGCATCCCATCTCCTGGGGCAGATATTCCCAAGGAATGCCGGTCTTCAACACAAATAAAATGCCGTTGAGTGCCTGCCGATTGTCGATGGGCTTGCGACCCGGATATCGAAATCGCCTGCGCTTCGCTGGTGGCAAGAGCGGTGCGATCAACTTCCATAGATCGTCGTCCAGTAATGGCTTAGCCATCGTTGGACCTCCTTGTCCAACCGATAATTTAACCGCTAAACGGTCATTTTGTTAGAGGCTCTTAGTAAGCCTCGGTGTCGACGCCTGAAGCACGGGCCGTTTGGACGCGAAGTTTCCGTTGCCCAACGAACCGTTCTCGCTCTTGCGTAGCAGTACCATGTTGCCCAGGCGGTGGCGGCAGGACATGGCGCTGCGTTGGGCGGCCGGCGCGCCATTGGCCACGGCGAGGAATTTCCGCCGCATCATGGGCTATCAACGGATATTCCAACGGCATTTTGACGTATCTGATGTATTGGCAATGAGTTACGTGCGTTTTTCGGCATTTGCGTGTAGCCACTAATATCATTTGTACCTGGTATGAATACATTC
>JAKCCC010000521.1 GCA_021838985.1 Planctomycetota bacterium | reverse complement strand
ATGGCGGGGGCGCTGCCATATGGAATACGGCCATGACTGCGCTGTTGTTATCACGAATTCAATTCGGATTAACGGTTTCCTTCCATTATCTTTTCCCGCCTTTGAGCATAGGCTTGGGATTATTGCTGGTTATTATGGAAGGCCTGTATCTGAAAACCGGCCAGAAAGTTTATGAGCGGATGACCCGCTTTTGGCTGAAGATATTCGCTTTGACCTTCGGCCTGGGCGTGGCCACCGGCATTGTGATGGAATTTGAATTTGGAACGAACTGGGCCAATTATTCGCGCTTTGTCGGCGACGTGTTCGGCGCCCCGTTGGCGGCGGAAGGGATTTTCGCCTTTTTTCTGGAATCAGGTTTTTTGGCGCTGCTGTTGTTCGGATGGGAAAAAGTCGGCCGCAAAATACATTTTCTCTCCACGGTGTTGGTGGCGCTCGGGTCCATGTTCAGCGCCGTCTGGATCAACGTGGCCAATTCCTGGATGCAAACCCCGGCCGGTTTTCGTTTGGCCAGGCCTAACGGCGTGGTGCGGGCGCAGATGGTCAGCTTCTGGCAGGTGGTGTTTAACCCATCCACCATCGACCGTCTGGTGCATGTGCTGTTGGGGGCGTTTCTGGCTGGGGCGTTTCTGGTGCTTAGCGTGTCGGCGTGGTATCTGCTCAAGCAGCGGCATGTGGACCTGGCCCGCCGCGCCATGCGGATCGGCCTGCTGGTGGCCGTGATCGGGGCGGTGCTGCAACTGGTCAGCGGGGACTTCAACGCCCGGATGATTGCCCGGTATCAGCCGACCAAACTGGCCGCGTTTGAGGGGGCTTTCCCCGCCCACGCGCCGGAAGGCTTAGGCCTCGCCGGGTGGGTGGATCAGGCCCGGCGGAAAGTCTATGAGTTACAGATTCCCGGTTTGTTAAGCTGGCTGCTTTATGGGAAAACCACGCGACCGGTGGAAGGGCTGGACGCCTTTCCCGCCTCCGATTGGCCGCCGGTGAATCCCGTTTTTCAATCTTATCACGCGATGGTCGCCATTGGCATATTATTGATTGGGATCACCTTTCTGGGGGTGTTTTACTGGTGGCGCGGCACGCTGTGGACCAAGCGCTGGCTGCTGTGGGTGTTCGTGTTCGCAGTGATCGGTCCGCAGCTGGCTAATGAATTGGGGTGGTTTTCCGCGGAAGTCGGCCGCCAGCCCTGGATTGTGTACGGGGTTCTGAAGACGGCGCAGGGCGTTTCGCCGAATGTGACGGCGGGGGAAGTGCTCACCAGCACCATTGGTTTTTCGGTGATTTATTTGCTGTTGGCGGTGCTGTTTTTCTACCTGCTGGATCGCAAAATCCGCCAGGGGCCGGAAGAAGCCCCGCTGTATTTGCCGCCGGATGCTCCGTTGCCACAGCACGGGCGGATGGACGCGTGAGACGGAAGGGGACGGACACGGGGGCGCGGGGGTGGGGGGACACGGGGAGGGACGCCAAGCGGGAGGACGAAGGCGCAAGGGCGCGGACACGGGGACCGCGGAGGCTGGTTGGTTAGCCCGGCGGCCCGCACGCCGGTTGGTGGCGCAAAGGCGCGGACACGGGGACAGCGGAGGCTGGAGTGTAGAGTGATGAATCTGCATATTATTTGGTTCACTTTATTGGGCGTGTTGTTCGCCGGCTACGCGATCTTGGACGGTTTTGATTTCGGGGTGGGCATGTTGCTGTTGCTGGTGCGCGATGACCACGAGCGCCGTCTATTACTGAACAGCATCGGACCGGTTTGGGACGGCAACGAGGTGTGGCTGGTCACGGGCGGCGGCGCCATGTTCGCGGCTTTTCCCGGCGTATACGCGACGACTTTTTCCGGTTTTTATCTGGTATTCATGGCCCTGCTGCTGGCGCTGATTTTTCGGGCCGTATCCATTGAGTTCCGCAGCAAGGAACCGATGGCGTGGTGGCGGCGGCTTTGGGACAGCTGCTTCTTCCTGGGCTCTCTGCTGGCGGCCCTGTTGCTGGGCGCCTTCGTCGGAAATCTGGCGCATGGCGTTCCGCTGAATCATGCGGGAAATTTTACGGGCAGCTTCTGGAGCCTGTTGAATCCGTATGCGCTGCTGGTCGGCGTAACCACGGTGGCGCTATTCCTGATGCACGGGGCGATTTATCTGGTGATGAAAACCGAAGGGGCCTTGCACGATCGTATTCGCGGTTGGGTCAACAACGCCATTATTTTCTTTATTATCTGCGCCGTCACCACGACCTTGGCGACGCTGCTGTACGTACCGCACATGGTCACCGCGTTCCGACTGCACCCAGGGTTGTTTATGGTGCCCTTGTTGATGATGCTGGCCATCGCCAACGTGCCGCGGGAGATTCACCACCGGCGCGATTGGGCGGCGTTCTGCTCCAGCGCCGGGGCGATCGTGCTGCTGATGGCCCTGCTGGGTATCGGGCTGTTTCCGGACCTGGTTTACGCTACCAACCAGGCGGCTTACAGTTTGACCATTTACAATGCTTCCTCAACGGGACACACCTTGGGGGTGATGTTGGTGATTGCCTTCATCGGCATGCCGCTCGTCCTGCTGTATACCACTTACATTTACTGGGTTTTCCGGCATAAAGTAGGTCTGGACGCGCACAGCTATTAGAATCTCCCATGAAACAAGGCGTCCAGAATCTTATTCGGTTGGAGGTTCCCAGGTATGCTTCGAGCGCCGGAAATGGACGCCGCTCTGCGGCGCTTGGTGGAAGCCGCCATTGCGGAAGATTTGGGGGGATTGCCAGGCGAGCCGGGCGCTAT
>JAKCCC010000520.1 GCA_021838985.1 Planctomycetota bacterium | reverse complement strand
GCGGATGCGGAAAAAATCAGCAGCGCTGCGGCTATTTTTGTGGGAGCGTTCACGCCCGTGGCGGCCGGCGATTACCTCGCGGGGCCGTCGCACGTGCTGCCCACCTCCGGGACGGCGCGATTTTTCAGCGGTTTGGCGGCTGACAGTTTTCGCCGGCGCATCAGCTTGGTGCAATGGGATGCCGCGGCGCTGGCGACCGCCGCGCCGGCGGTCGAAACGCTGGCCTGGGCCGAGGGCTTTACCGCCCACGCCCGCTCGGTGCAGGCCCGCGGACGGAACGCTCCGCGCACGCGGAACCGTGCCCCGGCGCGTTCCAGCGATCGGCGTTGAAAACTTTTTGTACGGAGCAGCTAAACATGGCGCGTTGCCGCACCCCGAGACGATGAAAATGGCAGCCACGGATTCCTCTGATTTTACCCGGGTCATCGGGTGATCCCCGCCGCAGCGGGTAAACCGTGGTTCCTTTCCCGTTCTTCTCGAGGCAGCCATGCGGCTTGAGTCAACGCCTCATGCCAACGCCGACTCCTAATCGACCGGCTCTCGATCAGGACCAGGAGTGACCGGGGTTAAAGCCGATGCCTGAATGCCAAAACCCGAGCGGTAAAAGCAGCCCCGCGGCGGCGCCCATGGGCCTGATCGCGGGCGAGGGCACGCTGCCGGTGGCCGTGGCTGGCAATCTCAAGGCGGCTGGCCATCGCGTTATCGGCTTGGGCCTGGCCGGCCAGAGCCGCGAGGATCTGCTGATCCCGTTATGCCACGCCTTTCACCGGGTGGGATTGATCCGCATTAATCAATGGATTCGCCTGCTGCGCCGCCATGGGGCGTCCCAGGCCATCATGGTTGGCCGCGTCGCCAAGGAAAAAATCTATGACAGATTTTTTATGTTCCGTTATATTCCCGATTGGCGGACCGCCCGCATCTGGTTGCTGCGGCTGCGCCACGACAAGCGCAGCGACCGATTGTTGCGGGCGGTAGCGGTGGAACTGGCCAGTGGAGGCGTCAGCCTGTTGGAAGCGCTGCCTTATATTCCGGAATTGCTTGCCGGCGAAGGGGTGTTAACCGCCACCGGTCCCTCCTCCGGCGTGCGCGCGGATATTGACTTCGCCTGGCCGCTCCTGCGGCGTTTAAATACCTTGCTGATCGGCCAGAGCCTGGCGTGTAAGGATGGCGAAATTATCGCCGTGGAGGCGATGGAGGGCACCGACCGTATGATTCAGCGGGCGGGCGAACTATGTCACCGCGGCGGATGGGTGCTCTGCAAAGCCAGCAGCCCCGCCCAGGATTTGCGTTTCGACGTGCCCACGGTTGGCCCGGCCACCATTGAAAATCTGAAACGCGCCCGCGCTGCGGCCCTGGTGGTAGAGACCGGCAAAACCATCCTTCTGGAAAAACCGGCCTTGCTGAAATTGGCGGATCAATTGGGAATCGCGGTCATCGGCCGCCGCGGGGGCTAAAAAATAGCAGGTAGAAAGTGACCGCGGGAGCCTGGGCTTGGAAATGCCCGCACGCGGCTTTTAGCACCAGCTTGACCTGTTCTGCCTCACCTGCTGTCCGCTGCCCTGCTCGGTTCGCCCAACCAGTGAACTGGGGGACCTGGATTCGAACCAGGACTAGCAGAACCAAAATCTGCTGTGCTACCTTTACACCATCCCCCAAAGGACGCCACGGGGGCCGCTTCCCTGGAGCTTACTGTATCGCATGCCACCGATCATGGTCAAACCAGGTCAAACCAGCGGAAAGCCAAGACGAATAATACGAGGCGGATAAGCGTTTCCCGGCTCCGGCGGTTCGCCCACCGTCCGCCGTTCCCGGCACGGCGGGCCATGCACCAGGGACCGCGCGTAGCGCAAGGCCCCCGAAGTCGCCGTGGGCGACTAAACTGCAGCGCGGAGTCGGGTTTGCCCTTTCTCGGTTTTAACGAATGTGCCGTGGTCGGCCGCATAGCTTCCGGCGTTAGCGCGAGGGTCACGGTTGGGCTGGTGACTGGCTGCGAGATAGGAAAAAATCGTGATCTTTGATAAAGTAGGGTCTGCGAAGTCATGGAATATTTATGGCTAAATTGATCTGGATGGACGGCCGGCTGATGCCGCGGCAGGAGGCTCGCCTGGATGTTTTCGACCATGGCCTGCTTTATGGCGACGGCGTTTTTGAAGGATTGCGGCAGTATCATGGCCGCGTCTTTCGCATGGAAGCGCACCTCCGACGGCTCTACGCCTCAGCCCAAGCCATCCGCCTGGAGATTCCACTGCATCCGGCCCAACTCGCCCAAGCCATCGAAACCGCCATCGCCGCCAATAGCCTGACCGATTGCTACGTCCGGGTTCTGGTCACGCGCGGCTCCGGGGCTTTGGGGATCTCACCAAAACTTTGCGCCAAGCCGATGGTCATTATCATCGCCGACGGTATCGAGCTATATCCCCCGGAGCTTTATCGTACCGGTATGGCCATCATCACGGCGGCCACACCGCGCACCGCCCCGGCGGCCCTGTCGCCCAAGATCAAGAGCCTGAATTATCTGAACAACATCATGGCCAAATGGGAGGCCCTGGATGCCGGCGTGCCGGAGGCGGTTATGCTGAACCATCTCGGTTACGTCTGCGAATGCACGGCGGATAATATTTTCATCGTCCGTGCCGGCGCCCTGGCCACGCCGCCAGAGGAAAGCGGAATTCTGATGGGCATCACCCGCGAGGTGGTTATAGAGTTGGCTGGGGCGGCGGGACTGCTGGTGCGCCAAGCCAATCTGACGCGCTATGATCTTCACACC
>JAKCCC010000519.1 GCA_021838985.1 Planctomycetota bacterium | reverse complement strand
CGTCAAGTCCCAGGGTAGCAACCTTGCAACCGCGAGTCAAGTCCCAATAAACATTACAGTTCAACCGCGATCGGCCCATGGTAACTGTCGTGATCCCGGCGTATCGTCCGATTCCCTTATGGTATGTACCATATAGTATCCCGCGTGTCAAGCCCTTTTCAACCGGCGTCGGGGCCTGGATCACAATCGGCGTGTTTCTTCGCACGACGCGAAGATTTTGGCCCGCGGGGAATCCGCGGTTTCCCGCGGAGAATCCACCCCCGGTCCTTGATCCGCCGAGGATCGCCGGGGCGACTGAACTGCTCCGCCTCCGTGCGGCCCGGGGGCTATATGCTTTGGTTGTCGGCGTAGTTTAATCGCCACGGCGACCCGCGCCGTGACAACTTCTGTCCTGGGCATTGGGGGCGAGGCGGCATAAACGGTCACCGACCCGGCCACGGGAGTGCGGCGAACACGACGATCGGATCCGGCAGGATGGCGGCAAGCTCGTTATAATAGTTGGAATTGGCTGGGGAACGCCGCCAGATTTACTTAGAGTTCTGTCATGTACGAAGATTTCCGCGCTTTTATCGAGCAGCATCGGGACACGCAATATGCCTTGCATCAGCAATACCTGAACCCCGCCTTTGTCAAAATGCTCAAAACCATCGGCTTCGACAAAAATTACGTCCGCGGCGAGGGCTGTTATCTATGGGACCCCCAGGGCAACCGATATCTTGATCTGCTCACGGGCTGGGGCGTCTTTATGCTCGGCCGCAATCATCCCAAAGTCCGTGGCGTGCTGCATCAAATGCTTGATGCCAACAGCCCCAACTTGGTGCGGATGGATTGCAGCATCTTAAGCGGGTTGGTGGCGAAAACGCTGGTGTCCCACCTGCCGGAGGGCCTGTCCCGCGTGTTCTTTACGAATAGCGGAACGGAGTCGGTGGAAACGGCGTTGAAATTCGCCCGCTGCACCACCGCCCGCGAGAAAATTATCTATTGCCAAGACGCCTTTCACGGTCTGACTACCGGCGCCTTGGCGGTTAACGGAGCCGCGTTTTTCCGCGAGCGTTTTGGAGCGCTTCTGCCGGGCACGCAGCCGATTCCCTTTAATGATCTGCCCGCGTTGGAAAAGGCGCTGGCCGGCCATGACGTGGCCGCTTTTATTGTGGAGCCAATCCAGGGCAAAACCTGCCGCGTGGTGCACGATGGCTACTTGGCCGAGGCCCAGCGCCTGTGTCGCCAGGCCGGGGCTTTGCTCATCATCGATGAGGTACAGTCCGGGTTCGGCCGCACCGGCCGGTGGTTTTGTTTTCAACATTGGCCGGACGTGGAGCCGGATGTCGTGTGCGTGGCCAAGGGGCTTTCCGGCGGATTTGTGCCAGTGGGGGCGGTGATCACCCGTCCGCGGATCATGGATAGCGTTTTTGACTCCATGGAACGGTGCGTGGTGCACTCCAATACGTTTGGCCAAAATGACCTGGCCATGGCCGCGGCGCTGGCGAGCCTGCAGGTTATTGAGGAAGACCGCCTGGTGGAAAACGCCCACGAGTTGGGACAATACGCCATGTCCCGGCTGGCGGAAATCGGCCGCACCTGCCCATTTGTAACCGAGGTCCGGGGCCAAGGCTTGATGTTTGGCATTGATTTCGCCCGGCCCACCAACTCCCTGAAGCTGCGTCTGGCGTGGGACGCCCTGCACCAACTGAATTTTGGGGTGTTCGGACAGATGATCGTCGTGCCGCTGTTGAATCAACATCGCATTCTGACCCAGGTTGCCGGCTACCACACCGAAGTCATTAAGTTCCTGCCACCGTTGATTGTCACCCGGGAGGACCTGGACTGGTTCCTGCGGGCGATGGAATCGGTTTTGGCCGATGCGCAGCGTGTGCCCGGTGCGGCGTGGAATACGGTGATGGATCTGGCGAAAAATGTGATGCGGGCCGGAGCGTGAGTCGTCTGCATCGGCATATTCTTAACACCATTCTGCGGCTGGTGCGGCATCCACGTCTGACGCTCCTAAGCGCGCTGCTCCTGGCCGGCTGGTCCGTGTTTTTGGCCAGTCGTTATCTGCGGATATCCACCGACCAGAATAAACTTTTTTCACCCCACGTCCGTTTTTTTCACCGGTACCTGACGTTCATTCATGACTTTCCAGAAAATGAAGCGGCTTACGTGGTTCTGCAGGCGCGCCACCGCGCCCATCCGCCGGCCACCGCGGCCTGGATCGCCGCAGCCAGGGCGATAGCGGTGCGGCTGGCCGGCATGCATCACACCGTGGCGGCGGTCGATTGGCGCATTCCGCTACGGCAACTTGGCGACCAGAGGTTGCTTTTTGCTCCCTGGAAGATGGTGCGGCAGGCCGCTAAAGCGCAGCGTCAACTGACGCCGCTGGCGGCACTGTGGGCCGCTCGGCCCGCCTGGGGCGCCGCCGTCCGAGGCCACACGCGACTGGAGCGTTTTTTCCGCGCCGCCGCGCTGGCCGCCCCTACCGCGGCATCCGCGCGATTGGTAGGCCATCTGGCGGAAAGTTGCACCACGGTGTTGACAGGGGCGGCCGGTCCGGGGAGCGTTGGGAAATACTTTTTTCCGGACGAAGGCGGGAATGCAGTTTTCGTCGTGCACCGGGCTGAAGCTCACCGGGCTGAAGCCCGGTGCTGGGACGAAAATCCATCACGGCCGGTTCAACAGGCTAAGCCCCCGGGGGTTGGCGCGAGTCGGTCCGGCCAAAATACGGGCCATTTTCATCCGGGGCCGGCGCCCGCGGGGGTCACGCCCGCCGCCT
>JAKCCC010000518.1 GCA_021838985.1 Planctomycetota bacterium | reverse complement strand
CCCCTTCACCATGGTGAAGGGGCGTCCATTATGCGGTCTCCCAAATCAGGGTCAGCACGTTCATTCCGTCCCAGGTCGAACGGACACGGGGACCGGGGAATGCGCGGAGGGGCGAAAGAGGTACTAGCGCTCCCCGTGCCCGGTGTGGATCAATTCCTGAATCACCTGGAGCAGCTTCTGATTCTGCTCCGGCGTGCCTACCGTGATGCGAAGTTTATCCGCCAGGCGCGGTAATGCAAAGTAGCGGACCAAAATGTGCCGGGCCTTCAATTGTTGGTAGAGCCCGGCCGCATCCACTCCGGAGGGCGCCTGGGCCAGCACAAAGTTGCTGGCGCTGTCGGGAAGCGCGAAACCGCAGGTCCGGAGTTGCGCGATCAGCCAGGCGCGACCCTGACGAACCCGCTGCCAGGTCTGCCGGGCGTAAGCCTGGTCGAGAATAGCCGCCGTCGCCGCGGCGATAGCCACGGCGTCACAGGGATAACTGTCCCGCACCTTGGACAATTCCGCCAGCAGGGCGGGCTGGGCGATGCCATAACCGAAGCGCAGGCCGGCCAAGGAGTATCCCTTGGACAAAGAGCGCAACAGGATGACATTGGGAAATTTTTGCACCAGCGGCAAAGCGCTGGCATCGGCAAAATCGACGTAGGCTTCATCAATCAAGACCAGACCCGCGAAATGGCGTACGATCCGCTCCAGTGTGGCCAGATCAATCCGCGTACCGGAGGGCGCATTCGGATTGGTCAGCACCAGCAGGCGGGCGTCGAGGTTGAAAATTTCCTCGGGAACCCGCCAGGTGGCGCCCTGAAACACATAGGGCAGCACCAGCGTCGTCGCGTTTTGCATGGCCGCCAGCACGGGATAAAGCGAATAACTCGGCTCCAGAAAAGCGACGCGGTCGCCTTCGCCAAGGCAGGCGCGAAAGACCAGCGCCAGCAGTTCATCGCCCCCATTGGTGGCGATGATATTTTCGGCCGACACGCCGTGCACCCTGGCCGCCGCTTCCCGGAACACCCGGGCGTCGGGGCTGGGGTAACGCCGCAATTGCTCGGGGGTGATGCTGTGGATGGCGGCGAGAGCGCGGGGCGAGGGGGGGTACGGATTTTCATTGGTATTAAGCTTGATGACTTCGGACTCGGCCGGCTGCTCCCCCGGCGTATAGCCCCGCAGCGCCGCGATATGGTCCCGCACCAGATTCATATCAGCCTCGCGTTATCAGGCTCGCCTGACCGCGCCCGCCCACCCAGGCCATGGCCAGCGGCGCGGACACGGCGGACACGGGGACGCGGAGACGCGGCGATGCCGCCCGACGACCCAGTCCGCCGGGTTCTCGATCATGCGCACAGGCTGGCCAAGAATCTGCATGAAGCGTTCATCTAATTCCACGACCTGCTCCGGGCGCAAATATCCACACCGCCGGCAGATCTCCACCCAGCATTGGGCCTCGGCGGCTTCACCTTCCGCAGCGTTGAGTTGGCTTACAAAGGCGGCGGCATAGCGGCGCTTCCGCCAGGCCTCGGCGATATTCGCCGCCACGGACCGTGTGGCGCGGCGGAACTGGTCTGTCAACGCGTATCGTTCCGTCGGCGGAAACGTCTTGCTCTGCTCGTACACCGCCATCGCCGCATCCATCGCGTTCTGCCACACGCGCAACTCCTTGAACGAACGTATATCCGCCATCCCCGCGTCGCCGTGTCTCCGGGGCGCCGTGCCTTCGCGTCCGTCCGTTACGTCCGGCGCGGGGCCGAGCGAATCACCCTCCCGCCAGTTGACGGGCAAAACGCGGCGCCAGGCGCCGGGTTGGTCCCGTGTTGCATTCGCAGCGGCGAGTGGGACCTCGCCGGCTACCGAAACTTCCGGTCCGTTTCTTCCACCTTTCGCCTTCATCTCGCCGCGGCGAGTCGCCTCCGGAGACCTTCCGCCTTCGCGGTGTCCCCGCGTCACCGTGTCCCCGTGTCACCGCGGCGTACCGCTTCTTCCAACTTGCGCACCCGCTGCACCAGTTCAGGTAGTTGGGACAGATGAAAGTAGACCCGCCGGGCGTGTTTGATCTCCAGGGCCGGCGTACCGCCGATATCCTGATTCGCCGCCACATCGGCCATAATGCCGGACTGCGCGGCAATGCGCACCAGCTCGCCGATACGCAAATGCCCGGCCACGCCGACCTGCCCGGCCATCACCACATGGTGCCCGGTGCTGGTGCTGCCGGCGATGCCCACCTGGCTGACCAGCAGATTATGTTCGCCGATGCGGCAGTTGTGTCCGACCACCACGGCGTTGCCCAGTTTGGTTCCTCGGGCGATTACCGTACTTTCCATCATGGCCCGTTCGATGACCGTATTGGCGCCGACTTCCACGTCATCCTCCAGGATCACGTTGCCGATCTGCGGAATTTTATGATGCACGCCCTGATGAGTCGCGAAGCCGTAGCCATCCGAACCGATCACCGCTCCCGCCTGGAGAATCACGCGCCGCCCCAGCACACAGTCATCGTAGACGGTCGCACCGGGATACAAAATGCATTCTTCACCTAACCGGGCGCCGGCCAGCACCGTGACATGGGCATGCAGCACGCAGCCAGCGCCGATGACGGCATTTTCGCCGACATACGCGAACGGGCCGATATGCGCATTCGCCGCCACGCGGGCGGAGTCGGCGATCACCGCCTGCGCGGAAACACCGGCCGGCGGTTGCCGGCGAAAACCGTGCAACAGCACCACGATCTGCTGAAAGCTGTAGTAGGGATCGTCGGTTTGAATGACGGTCAGCGTGC
>JAKCCC010000517.1 GCA_021838985.1 Planctomycetota bacterium | reverse complement strand
TGGCTGACCCTCGGCCACCCGCTGGCCGACCGTTGGGCGGGCGGTGCGGATTGGGTCTATTGTCCCACCGAAATGCCCGTACCCACCCGCAAATCCCGCTTGGCCGTGACCTGCCACGATCTGCGCTGGCTGGAAATCGATATGCCCTGGTCGAGCGACCCAGGGATGCGGCGGGACAGACCGAGATGGCGCTGGCGCATGTCGCGGGTTCGCCGCCGCGCCGCCGTCGTCTTCGCGGCCTCCGAGCACACCAGGCGCCAGTTGGCGGAACGCTGCGGCATAGCGCCGCACCGCGCCATCGTGGTCGGCAACGGCGTGGAACCTGAATATTTTCGCGCCGCTGAAACGCCGCGTGACACCAGCCAGCCCCCCTACCTGCTCGTCATCGGCGGCCTGACCGAAATGAAGGGCGGGGCCTTGGCGTTGGAGGCCGCAAGGCTTCTGGCCGAGAGAAAAACCGGAATTCAAATCTGGGTTTCCGGCAAGGGCGAGGATCCCATGCTGCAACGGGCTCTGTCCGAACGGAATCTCCGCCGCCTCGGATACAAGCCGGTGCCCGAACTGGCCCGCCTGTTGCGCAACGCGGTGGCCCTGCTCTTCCCCAGCCGCTACGAGGGCTTCGGTATCCCCGCCGCCGAGGCCATGGCCGCTGGCACGCCACCGATCGTTTCCGGCTGGGCCGCCCTGCCGGAGGTGGTCGGCGATGGCGGAATAATCCTTGACAAAAAGGCCACCGCCGCGGATATTGTGGATATCGCGCTACGCTTGGCCTCAGACGACGAATATCGTTCCTCCATCATCCGAAAGGGCCTTGAGCGCGCGAAAATGCTCACGTGGGAAAAATGCGCCGAGCGCGTTTTGGAAAGACTGCGGGCTTGACGCATATTCCACCGCGGAGGCGTGGAGAACGCCAAGGTTATTGATATTCAAGGACATCCCGCGATTTCCCGGAACCGCAAGCGGGTAGCCAATCTCGGAGGCAGGCGTGGACCAGGATCACTTCCCAACCTCTTGCCTCTCGGCGTCCCCCAGCGCCCTTTTCGGTTTAGGTACGAAATATCCGGGCTGGAGGTCGCGCGTAGCCGGGGGCAGGTACACAAAAGTACAAAGGACGCGAAGGCCGACCGATAGGGGGGGGCACGGAGGCGCCAGAGGAACGCGGATGCCGGGCGCGAATTGCACGAAAAAGGGTTTTTGTGCAGGCGTGACACCATGCTACAATGGTTTCCAGCTTGACTTCCGCCTCGCCCCTCCTTTGGCGCCATGACCAAGCGGACGCCGAGCGGGGGCTTGCGATGCCAACGGACAGAAAGGCGGGCGTCTACCTCGAGACGACGATTATAAGTTACTTAGCCGCTCGGCCGAGCCGTGATAAGATCGTTATGGCGCACCAGAGGATTACCGCGAACTGGTGGCGGGACCGGCGTGCCGCTTTCCGGTTGCTCGCGTCCTCGCTGGTTTGGGCCGAGGCGGAACGCGGCGACGCGGAAGGCGCGGCCCGGAGGCTGCGGTTCTTGCGCGAGGTTAAGCGGCTGGAACTGAACGACGCGTCGCGCCGACTGGCCGGGCGGTTCGTGGCCCGGGGCGTGATCCCCGCCCATGCGGCTGCGGATGGCTTGCACATTGCCGCCGCCGCCATACATGGGCTGGAGTTTCTGATGACGTGGAACTGCGCCCATATTAATAACGCGCTCATGGTCGGGCGTATCAGGACCGTGTGCGAATCGGCCGGGTTTCGCTGTCCGGTGATCTGCACGCCCGAGGAACTGATGGGAGCCTGAAAGATGCGACAGGACAAACTCATTCGGGAAGTTCGCGCCGCCCGGCGGGCGCTCATGCGCCGCTGCCACAACGACTTGGCCGAACTTGTGGTGTACCTTCGGACGCCGCAGGCCCGTGTTCACCGGAGAAAGCCCGCAGCCGGACCGCGTGTGGGCTCAGCCCGGTTCAAGCAGGTGGCCTGAGACGCCCCACCGCACTACGCGGCCGCGACCCGCGCGGACGGTACGGGGCGGCTCAACCCCACGCAACCTCTGCGGCCTCCGCGTCTCTGCGGTGAAACGAGGGGTGGCCCACATGCGTTTCAAAATATTCTGCAAAGACATCTTGAAAGACATCCTGCGCATGCCTTGGATCAACCGGGCCACCCGGCGGATTGTCCGGCCCTTCGTACCGCCTCATCTGCGGGCGAAATTTGATTGGAAAATGCCTGTGGCCGGCGAATTTCCCGTCGCCCTTCCGAATGGCCAGGCAATCCACTGGTTGCCCTGCCGGGCCAGCCACCTGGCGCGGTATTTGGCGAGGGACGGCTGGGACGGCTACGAGGCCTGCACGGTCGGGCTGTTCTACCACCTTGCGGAGCACGCCCCGGTTATCTTCGACGTGGGCGCATATCTGGGCTACTACGCGTTCGTCGGCGCCGCCGCGGCCCCGCGCAATCGCGCCTATGCCTTCGAAGCCCTGCCCGTCCTTGCCAAGAACATACGGAAGATCGCCGCGCGAAACCCGGGCCTCGCGGTAGAGGTGGTAAATGCAGCCGTCTCCGACCGAGCCGGCCAGATCGACTTCTTCGTCGGGAACCCCTGGGACACGACCTCGTCGGCGGACCCAAAATTCCTCACCGGCCTCGGCCGCACGCGGTCCAGATGCGGGGCAATCAGTCTCGACACGTTCATCGCCAACCACGCCATCACCCGGCTGGATTTGATGAAAATCGATACCGAAACCACCGAGCCGGACGTACTCAAGGGAATGCCCGCCGCGCTTCACAAATTCC
>JAKCCC010000516.1 GCA_021838985.1 Planctomycetota bacterium | reverse complement strand
TGCTCATCGGCAAAAGCAGGAACTTGCTATCGGTAAATCCGCTGGTTTCACCCTGGGGTTTTTCCCTACTGCGTTGTCAAACGATAAATTTCGGGTTGGCGAAAGAGCCCCGGACCCGCCACCGAACCCGCAGCACCGGGTTTCAGCTCGCCCCGCTCGCCTTGTCGAGTCGCCCTCCTCGGCGACCAGTGGGCGGGCAGGCTTTGTCGAGTCGCCTTAAAGTTTCCTGGCGGCGAGCCGGTGATCCTTCGAGTCACCGGCGGCGATTCGCCCGCGGCGACCCGGTGAACGGCTTCCGGTCGCGATACCCGAAAGTTAAGCGATGACAAACCACTAGCCGCGATATTTCACCACTTCCGCTCTACCGCGGCGGAGCCGCAGCCAAATAATATAGCCCCCGGCCCGCACGGAGGCGGAGCAGTTCAGTCGCCCCGGCGACGGGCGGCAGATCGAGGAGTCGGCTTTGGAGACCTTGCCGGGTGTGGGGGACCTGATGGCGACGGAGGCCCTCTTTTTAAGGCAGTCCCTCAGGCCCTGCGAGGGCCTAACGGAAGATGAAAATGGGCCAAGGTCGGCGCCCAGAGGTCCCGATGGCCATCGGGATAGCCGGCGCTGTCCTTATCGCCGATACGAATAGCTCAGGCGGCCCATTTCGTGTGCGGAAAACAGCTGATACAGGGTTTGGTTGGCGTGGTGCCAACCCATCCAGTTTCGCAGTGGCTCGCCGTAGCGACTAAACGGGCCGCCCAGCCAGCGCAGTGTGCCTCGCGTAACGGGCATGGACGGCTCCGTCTCGCTTCTAACGGCTTGGTGACTTTTTGTTCGCAACGCCAGTTTTAATCGCGGCTTGCTGCACCGCCATGGCCACCTGCCGCACCACGTCGCGGTTGAAAACGCTGGGAATAATATATTCCGCATTCAGTTCATGCCGCGAAATGCAGCCGGCAATGGCGTGGGCGGCCGCCAGTTTCATGGCTTCGTTGATGGCCGTGGCCCGCACATTCAGGGCGCCACGAAAAATGCCGGGGAAGGCCAGCACATTATTGATTTGATTGGGGTAATCGCTTCTTCCCGTCGCCATAATAAAAGCTTTGGGAAACGCTTCTTCCGGCATGATTTCCGGAACCGGATTGGCCAAGGCGAATACAATCGGCCGGGCGGCCATTCCTTTGAGGTCCCGCGCGCCGATCACGGCGGGCCCGGAAACACCGATAAAGACGTTCGCCTGCTGGAGGGCGTCACGCAGGGCGCCACGGCGGTGGTGCGGGTTGGTGTGTTGGGCTAACCACAGCTTGCTGGCGTTGAGTTCCGTCGTGCGGCCTTCCTCCAAAATGCCCTGCCGGTCGCAGACCAAAATCTCGCCCGCACCAGCCTGTAAAAGAATCTTGGTGATGGCGGTGCCGGCCGCCCCCGCGCCCGCCACGACCAGCTTCAACTGCGACAGTTTCCTGCCGGTCAAGCGCAGCGCATTGAGCAAGGCCGCCAGGACCACCACCGCGGTGCCATGCTGGTCGTCGTGGAATACCGGGATATTCAGGCGCTCTTTCAAGCGGCTTTCAATTTCAAAGCAGCGCGGGGCGGAGATGTCTTCCAGATTGATGCCGCCAAAGCCCACCGCGCAGGCGCTGACGATCTCCACAATTTCGTCCGGCTCTTTGCTGTTCAGGCAAAGCGGATAAGCGTCGATGTTGGCGAATTCTTTAAACAGCATCGCCTTGCCTTCCATGACCGGCAACGCCCCTTCCGGACCGATGTCCCCCAGGCCCAGCACAGCGCTGCCATCGCTGACCACAGCTACAGCGTTGCCCTTGCCGGTGAGCTGCCAGACTTTGCGATGATCTTGTGCGATGGCCATGGAAACGCGCGCCACGCCCGGCGTGTAAGCCATGGACAGGGTGTCCCGTGTGGTGACCGGCACTTTGTTTTGGATGGATATCTTGCCCCCCAAGTGCAGTAGAAACACCCGATCCGATACCTGCAGGACCCGCACTTTCCCCAGCGCCCGTATCGCGGCGATGATTTTTTGGATGTGCTCTTCGCCGCTGGCCCGCACCGTCACATCGCGCGTCATCAGCTTCCGGTCCACGGACACAATATCCACCGCGCCCAGATCGCCCGAGTTTTGACCGATGCTCTCCGCGATACGGGCAAACATGCCAATGCTGTTGGGATATTGCAGGCGCATGGTGAAGGTGTAATTGACGGAGGGTGTGTGGACGGGCGGTTTCATAGCAGTATCTTTCCACGGGACCGGGCTACCGCCGCCAACTGCATCCGCGGCGTTAACTCGCGGCTGAAGCCCCACGAAGGTTATTATCGTGGCTTATTCGGGATGCCACAAGCGCGCTAAGATCCGCGGCGGGCCTTACCCGGAAGGTGAAACAGGGACGCACGTCGGATCGACAGGCGGCGACGAAACGTGGAAACGCAGTTATTTATCACGATGTGATCGTACCGATCGCCTGTATGCGCCGCTCCCCAAGCCATTGCCAGCCGTCCCCCTCTCCAACTCCGTTGCCGCGAAGCATCACCTCCACCGCACCCCCGACCCAAATCCCACCCCGGCCCAGCCGAGCGGACAACGGCGCTTATTGTCTATCTTAGCATTCTTGGCGCCCTTGGCGGTTGAACTCGTCACCTCCTGCATCCTTCCGCCTTCCCCCTTCGTCCTTCATCCTTCGTTGCGGCGCCAACCGGAAAAGTTGCTGGATGGCTTGGGCCAAATGCATCTGCCGGGGCTGGGAACTTGACGCGGCCAGCTCGGTTACTGGCAGATGCAGGATTTTA
>JAKCCC010000515.1 GCA_021838985.1 Planctomycetota bacterium | reverse complement strand
CACCGAGGCGGGCCAAGGCCAGATAAGGCCAGCAGCCCCGAATATTGGGCAACTCCGGCCAGCAACGTACGGCCAAAGCATCGAGCGCTTCGAGTTCAAGCAGTCCACGCAGGGCCCATTCATAACGGGCGGTGGCGGTTAGAGCCGCCGCGGGAATTTCGTCGGCGGCAGGCAGCTGCATGTTCTGGATGGCCTGCACCTGCCGCTCAATCTGGTCCGCCGGAGCTGCGTCGATGGCGTCATAGAACTCCTGTAAACCGAACCGCCGCACGCGCACACCCAAGGCCCCCTGCAGCGACGCCGGGTCCACGTGCAGGTTCACGAAGCCCGGGGCGTGCGCGCCGATCAATCCGACGCGGCTTGCCGCCAGTCGCGTCACCGCCGTCGTGCGGCGTAGCGCGCCGCCAAGAAGTTCGGGCAGGCTGCGATCTTGGGGATGGGCATTGACCAGCTCGAATGGGTGGTGCGTCTGCGCAAAATAAGAGGCCCAGACATGGGTCCCAACGAGGGTGCAGGCGCTGACGCAGTCGCCGTCCTGGCGTTCCGTGGTGGACCAGAACACCACGGGCTTATCCCAGAGTTCCGCCAAAGTTGGCGCCAGGCTGCCGTCGCCCATCGTCGGCTGGAGCACGGCCAAGGTGGCACAACCCTCAGCCCGGAAGCGGTCCAAAGCCGAGCGCAACGTCATTTCATCGACCGCGGTGGCCGGGGCTCGGACCACGCGAAAAGATAAGCTGGCCAAGGCCTGCCAGGCCGTCGCTTCAATTTGCCGACCCCACTGGGCATCAAAGCCGGGGCGTTTGCGGCCCAGCACCAGAAAGCCGATACCGGGTGGCGCCTGGTGATGGGGGACGTCCGGTGGGGGGGATAGGGGAGTACCTGCAGGCATGAAGAAGATTCCATCTATCGTTTTTTATCGATTATAGAAGCCCCGGACCTGCTGTCAAATGCCGGCCTGCCCGGATTCGATCCGCGGGGCAGAAAGGCGTTCGTGGCCCCAAGGTTGCCCCGGGCGACTAAACTGCAGCGCGGGGCTGCGGCGCTGCCGCGGCCACCCTGACCCGTCGCCTACGCTTAAGGGCTATGAAACACACCGTGGCCGTTTTCAGGGCGGCTTGGGTAAAATGATCGGGATGCACGCGGTGACAGGACCTATGATACGGTGATGGCTGATTATGCGGATATCGAACAGCGGCTGCAGCAAGTGGGGAAAAGGCTGCTGGCTGCGGCGCGGACCAGCGCCGATTCCGGCCGGCGGCGCCACGAAGACACGTTTCTAAATCAGCTCCTGGACCATGCCGAATTGCGGCGGCGGCTGCTGCATTTTGTCGATGTGCTGCCCGCGCTGAAACATGATGCGGACGTAGCGGAACATCTGGATCTATACCTGGGCGAGCGAATTCTGCCGGTGCCTTGGCCGCGCCTGGTGCAGTGGGGGTTGCATCATGCCCGGCGCGGCGTGCCGGCGCACCTGGTGGCGGCGACAGCGCGGGCCATGACGCGGCGACTGGCCCGGCGGTTTATCGTCGGAGAAACGCTGGCGCAGGCCCTGCCCCGGCTGCACGCGCTGCGCCGGCAAGGTTTGGATTTCTCGCTCGACCTGCTCGGTGAGGCCAGCACCGGTGAAAACCAGGCCGCGTTTTACCAGCGGCAATATCTGGAGTTGATCGACCGCCTCGCCGAGGAGTTCGGAGACGATGCCCCGACTTCCGCCGGCGCCGGTGATCCGGGACCAGACCGTGCGGAGAATACCGGGAGAGTCGATGCTCCCGCCGGTCAGGATCACCGCGTCTGCATGTCTGCGCATCCCGGTCCCCACGGCGACGCAGCGTCACCGGCTACGCGTTTGTCCTTGATCTCGCCGCAGCAAGTCGCCTCCGGAGACCTTCCGCCTTCAGATTTCAGTGCGCGTCCCCGTCCCGGCCTAAGCCCGGCCCAACTGTCGCTGAAGGTCTCGAGCCTGTACTGTCCGTCCGGAGCGGCGGACATCGATGGCGCCGTAGCCGCCATAAAAAACCGGTTGCGTCCTATCTTCGAGGCGGCGCGGAAGAAACAGATCCTGGTCACCCTGGATATGGAACAGTTCGACACCCGCGGCGTGATCACCCGGGTGTTTCGAGAATTGCTCACGGAGCAGTCGTTGGCCGACTGGTCCGGCGCCGGGCTGGCGGTTCAGGCGTATCTGCGTGATGCCGTCGGCCAACTGGAAACCTTGATCGCCTGGGCCCGAAACCGCGCCGCCCCGGTAACCGTCCGATTGGTGCGCGGCGCCTACTGGGACTACGAGCGCATGCTGGCCTGGCGGAACAATTGGTCGCCGCCGGTCTGGGAGCGCCAGGCCGAAACCGACGCCTGTTATGAGGCGTGCCTGCGGATGTTGCTGAAGGCCTTTCCCGTGGTGCGCACCGCGGTGGCGACGCATAATCCGCGCAGCATCGCTCTGGCGGCGGTGCTGGCCGAAGACGCGCGCCTGCGGAGCGGCCAGTATGAATTTCAGATGCTTTATGGAATGAACGCGGCCTTTCAGCAAGCCCTTCGCCAGCTGCACCTGCCTTTGCGCGTGTATGTTCCATTCGGCGCCTTGTTGCCGGGCATGGCTTATCTGGTGCGGCGCTTGCTTGAAAATTCATCCCAGGCCTCGCTGTTGCGTCAGGGTTTACTGACGTCGCCCGGGGTGGAAAGACTCCTGGAGCGCCCGACGGTTTCGGCCAACCCGGCGCCCACCCCGCGCCCCGCGACTTTCACCAACGAAGCGCCGCGCCGCTTTTCGGTTCCGGCGGAGTTCACGGCTT
>JAKCCC010000008.1 GCA_021838985.1 Planctomycetota bacterium | reverse complement strand
TCTATCTGATCTCGCCGGCCGCCAGCTTTACCACCGGCGAAACTATTGTGGTGGACGGCGGCTTTCTGGCCCGCGGGGTATAGCCTCAAGTTTCCTGTTGTCGGGGTTCAGTTTTCCGCCTTCTATTCCCCGATACCAACGGCCCTGTCGGTAGCCGGGGGGCTCACAGTCGCTCCCGCCGGTAGTACGGACGGCGTTTGGCGTGCATCACTGCGATGATCCATATGCGATCGGGTTGATCAAGATACACGACTGAGTGCGGGAATCGGCGCGCCAGCGCGCGCCGGGCGGACGGACCGAACCGGGGGAAACGTTTGGGCTGGCGGCGCACTTCTGTGATGAGCCGCTCAATTTCGTCGTAGAAGCGCCTGCCCAATTCAGGGAAAACCTTGATTGTCCGGCGGACCCGCCAACCCCAGTCCCGATGGCCATCAAGAGGGGCTATATACTTGGTCGCGGCTTCGCCGCGCTGGGTTCATCCGTGTCCCCCGCCGGTGAAATGTTCGGGGTAAGGCCCCGCTTTCACCAGGATTTTTGCATTTGATTGACGATGGCCCGCGCCAGCCGCTCCACCGCGATCTGTTCGGCATCGGAGAGTTGCTGGCCGATCTGGGGAATTTCAGCGCTGGTGGCGCTGAACGACTTTCGCCGCAGCAGAATTTTTCCGTTACGCAGGTCCTTCCAGGTGAAATTAACCGCAATCGTGATTTGACTTTCCTGGGGCAGATTGGTGGCGAAACGATTGGTCAGCACGTTCTCGGTGACATTGATAATGCGGCCCGTCAATATGGAATCCGCACGGTTCCGCGAGGCCAGCCGGTAGGGACTGCGGGCCTCGATGTTTTTGTCAATCGCTTCGGTAAGACTGAACTCCAGTTGGCGACGGAAGGTGTCGTTTCTCCAGATGGGAACCGCCACCGTCTTAATGTCGGTGGGGTATAAAGACGAGCTGGAATAACCACACCCGGCCAATGGGGCCAGTAAAAACAGCACCAGCACGGCCAGGTCGCCGAAGAGGGCGACTCGACAAGGCGAGCGGCGAAACCGGCCCCAGCGCGGCCCGAACGTCGCCATAGCGGCGTCGCGGCCAGGAAAGACGCAGGATTTTTTCATGGCCTGGAGGTCGCCGCGGCGACTAAACTGCAGCGACAGATCCGGTTGGCCGTCAAGCGCCCCGACCCCGCCCTGACGCGGGGGAGAATGAGCATCCCCAACCTCCGCGGACGCCAGGGCTAGGCAGGAGCGAATGTCCCGAAATGGCAGCCTCATTTTCTGGCCCCTTTCGCCTGTGGAAAATGCTCCCTGAATTCGCGTTTGGCGCGCTTGGCCCAGATGGTTTCCGGCCACCCATTGATCACGCGCTGGTAATAAAATTGTGCCGCGTGTGGCTTACCGAATCTTATATAAAATCGCGCGATCTGCAGTTCCTTTTCGCCCTCCAACTGGTAGATTCGCTCCAAAATAGCCCCCACCTGCAGAGCGGCAGCCTGCTGCGGATAGCGTCGCCGCAGCGTTTGCAGTTGCACCTGCACATTCCGCAGCGGGGTCATGTCGAAGCGCACGCCCCGAAAGGTGCCCAAAAGGCATTCCGCCTTCCGGATAGTCGCCTTGACCACAAATTGACTGTAGGGATAACGGCGCAGAAAGCCTTGATAAGACTCCAGCGCCCGTCGGAAGCGGCCCTGCTGGTAGTAATAATCGGCCACGCGCATACCGGCCAATTCCGCCAATGGCGAGCCGCGCTGCCGATTCTGGATTCGCCGCAGTAGACGCAGAGCGTCACCGCCAACGGGCAGGATGCGCATCCCCAGGAAACGCCGCTTGTAGCCGCGGAGGAAGGCGCAGGCGATATTATATTCGCGTTCCAGGCATGGACCGTAGAGCGGGCTGTTGGGGAAGTTGTCCAGCAAATCTTCGTAGGGGAACAACGCGGCGTATTTGTCGCCCATGGCGTTGAAGGCATCGCCACGTAGAAGCAGCACCTCCGGAACCAGTGGATTGGTCTTATTGGCCTTTTTTTTCAACCAGGCCTTCGCTTGCGACGTCACCGACGAATAATGGCCGGAATTCAGATTCCGCACCATCAGCGCCACCTGGGCTTCGGGCGTATTTTGCCCCGGCGCCACCAGCGGAATCCACACGCCGTTTTTCAGCAGCCAGGTGGGATTCAGTCGCCTGACTGCCGGCGCGGCATGCCCGCACGCCGCGCCGCTTAAAATCAGCAGCACGACCGGCAGGGAACAGATTATCCATCGGTGTCTGTGGTCCATGGCATGGAAGTATAAAGCCGCCCGCCCGCCGCAGCCAGCCTCTGGGTGGCTTTCGATTCTCAGTCCACCGTGGCGGATCTTAGATCGCAGGGGTTCGATTGAAAAGCCCTCATCGGAAGCCCCCTGACTTCAGGTCGCTGTAGCGACTCGCCGGCGGCGACCGGTGAACCGCCGCCCCGGGGACCTCAGATGCGGGGGCACACCACGGCTGCGGCCAGGTTTTGCGACGGGGCACTTACCGGCTAAAGTGTTCCGGGTTAAGCTGCTGAAAACCGAAAACCTGGAACCGAAAACTTGTTATTGCCATGCGTTGGATTCCTTTTTTTATTCTGCTTTACCTGGCCACAGCGCTGCAAGCAGCGCATCTGGGCCAACTCAGCGCGGCCGGCTATTTTCATATCGAATATCTTCCCCTGCTCGCCATTTTTTACGCCATGTTCGCCGCAACGGATTCGGCCCCCTTGGCGTGCTTCTGGTGTGGGCTGGTCTATGATCTGACCAGTTCCGGCCCACTGGGCTTGCAGGCCATCCTGCTGGCCATGATCGGTCTGGGAATCATCCCCATCCGCAAACATATTTTCCGCGCCAATCCGGTCAGCCAGGCGGTCCTGACCTGCCTTGGAGTATTGCTGTTTATGATCGCGCGGAGCCTGGTGGAATGGCTGGTATTTCCGATGGCGGGCGGGGCGTGGGGGCGCATCGGCCTGGCCACCCAAGCCGGGCTGATCGCCAGCAGCACCCTGTACACGGCCCTCGTAGCGCCGGGATTGTTCCGCCTGTTATTCCTGCTAGGATCGCTGCTGGGCTTTGAGACCAGGCTACGACGGGTCTGATTCATATTCTCCGTAGCCGTTCACGAGCCGCACCTGACCCCGCGCTACAGTTTAGTCGCCCGCCGCGACCTTGGGGCTACGCCTGTTTGCGGACCAACCCCCGGCGGGCAGGCGAGACCATTTTCCACTTTTGTCAAGAAATTCCTCATAACCATGCCTACAATAGCCGATAGATAGGTATAGGCAGAGTATGGTTCCGGAGGATTCAGCATGCCGGGATGAAACCACGCCACCGTAAAAGCCATACGATAGATCACGATATATTTTGGCACATGATTACGCTGTGATCCTCACGCACTCTGTGGCCGGGTGTGAGGGATGCGACATATTGAGCCGAATACCGCCATGGAATCCGTTTCCGAACCAACCGGGAAAAGTCGCTGGCGCAGGGAGCGCCTTTGGGCCTTCGGCGTAGCCCTTATTGGCGTTTTGGTGCTGCTCGGCTGGACCGTTGCCAATAATACGCTGATCAGCTTTATTCCCGGCACGGTTCCCATGAATCCGCTGGTGGCGGTGTTATTTCTGCTCTGCGCCGTGGTGCTGGCTCTGCAAAAACCCGCCCGGCGAAACCGCCGGTTGGTTCCATGGATCGCCGGGGGCGCCGCCGTGACGATCATCCTGGCCGCCGCCCGCCTTTGGCGTTACCTGACCGGCGCCCCGTTGTATGTTGATCGCTGGCTATTCGCCGCCCGGCTTAACCACGTGCCTTTCGCCCCCAATCGCATGGCGCCGGAAACGGCCACGGCCTTTATCGTGGCCGGACTGGGCCTGCTGGCTGGCTTGTCGCTCCGGCGCCGGCGGCGACAGTTCTGGGTGCAGGCTTTCGGCCTGACGGTGTTGCTGGTGGTGATTTTCGGACTGACCAGCCATTTATTCGGACTGACAAACTATTTATTCGGCGGGCACTGGTCGGGCCATCACGGCCGATTCATGCCCATGCCTTTCAGTGCCGCGTTGGGATTTCTGCTGCTCACCGCGGGGTTGCTGAGCCTGGAGCCCAACTACGGTCTGTCGAGAAACCTGCGCAGCCCGCTGCCCGGCGGCATGATCATGCGCCGCCTTCTGCCGGCGGTGCTGCTGCTTCCACCGGCGTTGATCGGGCCGGCCATCGTGGCGTTCCGCATGCATCTGATCGGTGCGGGCGTGGCGGCGGGATTGGTGGCCATCGTAACGGTGGTGATGCTCGGCGGCATGGTCTGGGGGGCGGCGATCATGATCGATAAAACCGTCCAGGCCCGCCATGAAACCATTGAGAAATTGCAGATCGCGCAGCGGGATTTGATTCAAGCCCGCGCCACGGCGGAGGAAGCCACACGGGCCAAAGGCCAATTTCTGGCCAACATGAGTCACGAAATCCGCACGCCTTTGCACGGCGTCACCGCCATGCTGGACTTGCTCGGCGAAACGCCGCTGACCCGGCAGCAGACCAACTACACCCACATTGCCCGTTCCTCCGCGGACGCGCTGTTGAGCGTGATCAACGACATTCTCGACTTTTCCAAGATTGAAGCCGGGCGGCTGGAACTGGACATCCAGGATTTCGATCTGCGCGTGGCGACCGAAAACACCGTTTTCATGCTTACCCCCATCGCCACCGCCAAAGGGCTGGATGTGACTTGCCGGATCGCACCAGATTTACCCTCGCTGGTGCGCGGGGATCCGGCCCGCCTGCGGCAGGTATTGATCAACCTGATCAATAACGCCATCAAATTCACGGATGCCGGTGAGATCGCGGTGAAAGTCACGCCGGCGCTGGTGCATGAACACGATATGGTGGTGCGATTTGAAGTGCACGACACAGGTATCGGTATTCCACCGGAGCATGGCCGCAAGTTGTTTACCGCCTTTACCCAGGTGCGCGGCGGGGGCGCCAAGTTCCATGGCGGGACCGGTTTGGGTCTGGCGATCTGCAAGCAATTAGTGGAAATGATGGGCGGCGTTATCAACTACGAAAGCCAGCCGGGCCGCGGCAGTTGTTTTTGGTTTAGCGTAAAGCTGCAACGGCAGCCTAACATCTGGCTGGATGCCGAGGCGCTGCCGGAGGCGCTACGCGCCCTGCATGTGCTTCTGGTGATCCCCAGCGCCACCGTGCGGGAGGCGCTGGCCGAGCAGCTGACCTACTGGCGGCTTACGGTTCGCCAGGCCGATACCATCGAAACCGCTCTGCAAAACCTCCGGCAGATGCGGCAGGAGGGCGCTCCGGCGGACATTCTGTTCGCCGATCACCAGTCCAGCACGGTGGATACCTTGGAACTGCTTCGCCGTGTTCGCGAGCAGACGGACGTTAAAAAGCCCGCCGCCGTGCTGCTTACGCGGGCCGGCGCCGAATTACCGCCCCAGTTGCTGCGCGCCCATGACATTGTCAGCGTGTTGAATAAGCCCATCCGGCAGTCCCAGCTTTTTGACGCGCTTATGCAGATTCTCGGCGACGGCTCCGCCCACCGGGATGCCAGCCGAACGGAGGCCGCTCCGCGACCGGCGCTGCGCATCCGGCCCGAGCTGAAGGGACTGAAGATTCTGGTGGCCGAAGACAACGAGATCAATCAATTCGTGGCGCGGGAGGTGCTCCACGGGCTGCAGCTGTCCTGTCAGGTGGTCAACAACGGCCAGGTGTGTTTGCAAGCGCTGGAAAAAGAGCCTTTCGACCTGGTGCTTATGGATAATTTCATGCCGGTGTTGAGCGGTTGCGAAACGGTCCGGGAAATTCGCCGGCGGGAAGCCGCGGGAAAGTGTTTCACCGCCGGGGGGCGCGGCAAACTTCCCATCATCATGCTGACGGCCAACGCCAATCCGGAGGATCAGCGCCGTTGCCATGAGCTTGGAGCGGACGGTTACCTGATCAAACCGTTGGATCGGGCGGCTTTGCTGAAGGAAATCGAAAGGCTCATCGCACCCCGTGCGTCGCCCGCCCCCGCGGACGACGGCGCAACCGTGGGACCGGCGGCGACACTGGTCACGGCCGCCGCAGCCGGCGCTCGGCCGGCCGGGACATCCGTCGCGCCCGCTTCGGCCAGCGCCGCGCCACTTCCGAGCGGGTTGGGACAAGCCGAGCAGCTCACCGCAGCTCCGGCGGCGCTGGCGGAACCCGTCGCCCCATCGCCAGCGCCCGCCCTTCTGGTTGCGCAAGCTGATAATCGGACCGGGTCGGAAGAACCCATTGATTTAGGCCGCTTGTTATCCTATTGCGGACAGGATCGCCAGTTGGTCGAGCGACTGCTGCAAAAATTCCTTCCACAAGGCCGACAAGAACTGGCTCATTTGACCGACCGTATCGCCGCGGGCGATTGGGAAGCGGCGGCGCGGGCCGCGCACCAGATCAAAGGAACCGCGGCGTATCTTTTCGCCCAACCGCTGCACCTGGCCGCGGAGCGGCTGGAGATGCTCTGCCGGGGTTCGCTGCCGCCCGCCGGGGCCGCGGCGGCCCTGGCCGAGCTGACCACCCAGATGCAGCGCTGCCTGGAATGGATTGACCAACGCCGTGCCGATGCCGGCGACGCTGTTTCCACTTGAGAATGCAGGCATGCTGACAAGACCGCAGATTCTTATCGTAGATGACGATCCTATCGCGCTGGAGATGCTCCAGACGACGCTGGAAAAAGCCGGCCATAAGGTTTCCAGTGCCCGCAACGGCCATGAGGCCCTGGCCCGGCTGGAGCGGGAGCCGATCCGTATGGTCATCACCGACTGGGTTATGGAGCCAATGGACGGTTTGCAGCTGTGTCGGGCGATCCGCAGTCGCCATTTCAGCCATTATGTGTACATCATCATGTTAAGCGCCCGGGACGAGCAGGCCAATATCGCCCAGGGATTGGCGGCGGGCGCCGATGATTTTGTCACCAAACCGTTTGATCCCGCGGAGCTGGCGGCGCGGATTAAGGCCGGCCAGCGTATCCTCTCGCTGGAAATGCGCGATGTGACCATCTTTGCCCTGGCCCGGCTGGCGGAATCACGCGACACGGAAACCGGCCTGCATCTGGAACGGGTGCGCAATTATGTGCGTATTCTGGCCGAGGAGTTGGCGGACGGAACCAGCGCCGTCACCGCCGATTTCATCCAGTTGCTTTACGACACCAGCCCGCTGCACGACATCGGCAAGGTGGCTATTCCCGATGCGATTTTGCTTAAGCCCGGTAAACTGACCCCGCCCGAATATGAAACGATGAAGCGCCATGTGGAGATTGGGGTGGCCACCGTCGAAGACGTGCTGCACCACTACCCGGATGCCCGTTTCCTGGAAATGGCCCGGGATATCATTGCCACGCATCACGAAAAATTTGACGGCAGCGGCTACCCGAAAAAGCTGGCGGGAGAAGCCATTCCCTGGTGCGGCCAATTGATGGCTCTGGCCGACGCCTACGACGCCATCACGTCCAAACGCGTTTATAAGGCAGCCCGCAGCCGCGAAGAGGCCCGCACCGAAATACGCGCCCAGGCCGGCCGGCATTTCAATCCCGGTTTGGTTGAGGCCTTCGCGCAAAGAGAAGAAGACATATGGGCTTTCCATCAACAATCGTTGCAATGGGAGCAGGCGCCCGAAGGGTCCGCGCCGACCCAGACCGCCTGGTTGCGGCCGATTCGAGGGCTAAGCATGGCGGCGCCGGCCGTGGCTTGCCCCAAGCTGGCCTCGTAAGCCGGATTTTTTTGCCGCGGCCAAACCACGAGGACATCACGGCACCGAGGATAGAACCGGCGGATCGGCCGCACGCATTCCCAATGGGTGCGGTAATAATTTGTGGTCCCGGCGCGCCGGGACCGGTCTGGCCAGGCATAGGGGCCACCAATGCCATAAATTATTGCCACACCCTCTGGAATCGAAACGATCTCCACAGGGTTGACCAACCACCCGGAGAACTGGATAATCCCAGGAGAGGTGGTTTATGACGATTTTGGCCGGCGCTAGACCCCCACGATCAAAAGCTCATCGCCGCACGGGTGTCGTGCCTGCGGCGGCGTCTCTTCGAGACGCCATGAGGCGCGCCGCGCGGGGAGAACGGACCATCGTCAGACAGCATGGCAAGCGCCTCGCCGCGGTGGTCCCGGTGGAGGATGCCCAGTACATGCAGGCGTTGGAAGATGCCCACGACGTTGCCGTGGCGGAGGCCGCGCTTAGAGACATCCGATCGGGCCGTGTGCCAACCATTCCCTGGGAAGAGGTCAGAAGGAAATGCGGGTTGCGATGAGCTACCGCATCTCAAACGCTGGCTCGAGAAGCAACCAGAATATATACGTCGCCGCAGTGCGGAGAAAGTCGAAGCTTTGGCTGAGGATCCGCGCCCGCCGGGCGCCCAAAAATTGCGCGGCCGGGAAGACGTGCTATACCGCATCCGCGTGGGGGATTACCGCGTGATCCACGCGGTTGAACATAACCGCCTGATTGTGCTGATTGTGGCGGCGGGTAATCGCCGCGACATCTACCGCGGCATCTGACCTCTGCGTCACCGCCCACCTGCTTGCAGCGCGTCCACCACGTCGCGCACGACCCAACTCATCGCTTCCAGGGCGCCGTCGGTGCGCGCGGCCAAGTGCGGCGCCAGCAGAATCTTCGGCAAACCCCATAACGGGTAATCCGGCCCAGGTGGTTCGGGATCATGCACGTCGAGCGCGGCGCCAGCCAGCTGGCCGCGGCGCAAAGCCTCCGCCAAAGCCGCTGCATCCACCACTTCTCCGCGGGCCGTATTGATCAGAATGGCGGTGGGGCGCAGCCGGGCCAAAACTTCCCGATTGATCAGATGCCGGTTGCCAGGTTGATGGTCCACGTGTACGGTCAGAATATCGGCCTGGCGGTACAGCTGAGCCTTGCTTACACTGCGGCCGGGAAAATCAACCTGGGCTGCCACATCAAGCAGATCATTATAGATGACCGCCATCCCGAAGGCGTTCCCCACGCGCCCCACCGCCCGCCCGATGCGCCCCATGCCCAGAACGCCCAGCGTGCGGCCGTAAAGTTCCAAGCCGCGGGTGATCTTGCGGCAACGATAAAATTCCTCCGCCGGCCACGCCGCCGGCATCGTCACCACCGGCCGCACCAGGTGGAAGATCAGATTAAATACATATTCGCAGACGGCATGGGTATTGGCGTTGGGCGTGGAGACCACGCGGATGCCCCGCTTTTCACACGCCGCTAGATCAATGTTATCCAGTCCCACGCCGGCCCGGCCGACAACTTTCAGACGCGGCGCCGCGGCGAGCAACTCCGCGGTCACCCGGGTATAGGTGCGCACGATCAAGCCGTCGGCGGAGGAAAGTTTCCGGATCAGTTCCCCGGCGTTTTTCCAGGGACATTCCACCACCTGGGCGCGCTGGCGCAGCCAGGCCAGTGGTTCTTCCGCTAAATCTTCGGTTAACACTACCGTGGGGATCACGTTGCCAAGCCTCCGTCTATCTCGCCACATTTCAATTTTAGATTTCCACCGTGAAAATGGCCACCGGCGCTGCCGACGGGCAGCAGAACCGGGTGTGGTGATAATTTGTGGCAAAGCCGGGGCGGCGGCCAACCACGGCCTCCGCTGCCAAGCCGCTCACCCCGCCAGCGGGCGGGCAGGGTTTGTCGAGTCGCCTAACGGTCTCTCGGCGGCGACTTGCGGCTTAGCACAAGTCCGCCGAAGGTCGCCGGGAGCGAGTAAACTACTCCGCCCCTGCGCGGACCGGGGCAGAGTGCAGCGCCGCCCCGGGTGCCCCGCCCACAAAATCTGGCCACACCCGCGGAACCGATAAAGGTGAGGTTAGGTTTGAGATTCCAGGTTTTAGATTTCAAGGATGCTAAAAGTTAACGGAATTGCAAGCACCGTGTCGAAGAGTCGCTAGGGCGACCTTCAGCACGGTGAACGGAAGCAAGTGGGTTTTAGGTTTTAGGTTCCAGCTTTTAAGGGTGCTGAAGGCGAACAGAATAGCAAGCACCGTGCTTCAGCACGGTGAACGGGAGGGACGCTGTATTTTCCTCGCGCTGCCGGGCCGCGAGGGTACCGTGCGTTCCGGCCACGGCCGTTCGCCAGGTCGCCGCGGACGAGTCGCTACGGCGACCCGCAGCCTCGGTGCTTGCGGTGCGCTGCGGCGCCACTTGGAGTACCGCGCAGCGCCCGAGTTCAAGTGCTGCGTTAAATCGCGGTGCTTTTATACGGGCGCCCAGCGACACCGAACAGACCTTCCATCACCGCAATCTCGCCAGGTTCATTCACCGCGTTGAAACGCGGTGCTTGGGGAAGCGGGCGCGGGCAGGGCGCCGGCCGGCAGGTCGGCAAACGAACACAGATGCACCCGTGCCGCCGCGGCGCGTACCTGGGGATCACAGAGCGTCTGCAATTCCTGCAGGCGTTGTTCCGCGTAGAGCGACACGAAATCAATCGCCGCCGCCGGGTGGCAGGCGATCTCGGTAAGGTCCGCCGGCGGATTTTCAAGCAACCGCACCAGAGCGGCGGGGGTAATGTTAGCCGGAAACGCGCGGCCATGTTCATCCATCCCGAAGAACAGGCCGCAGTAGTGCACCGGCCCCGACACCTGCCGCAGGGGAATTTGTAAATCCGCCGCCATGGCGCCCGCGAGGGAGCGCAGCGGCTCTTCTAAATGTCGATGTTGATGCGAATCCAGGTGGCTGGGCGGCCGACGCAGCAGATCCGTGAAACGATCCAGCTGGCGCTGTAATTCCCGGCGCACGACGGCGGCATCGCCAAGCTCCACGACCGTATCCACCGGAACCCATTGCCCATCGCGCAAAGTCCATGAACCGAAATCCAGATGCAAGCCCACCCCCAGCCGGGGATGCTCCAAGGCCAGCCGGGCCGCCGTCTCGGCCGCCGCCTTCCAGACCATCAGGCTGGCGCTCGTAACGAGGCCCTGCTCGTGGGCCTGGATGATGCCGCGATTAATGCCGGCGCTTTTACCAAAGTCATCCGCATTGACGATCACGCGGGGCAGCCGGTGGACCGCCGTCGGAATCTCCCGATCGCCAGACCGCACGCAAGGACCTTGGGCTAAACTTTGTCTGGAAGCCACGGACAATTCCTAGCGCCGTTTCCAGCGAAAGAGTTTCGCGCCCATGAGATGCACCATCGGACCAGTCCTTTTCGTAGCCCGCAGGCCGCGCCGTGGCGCCACCTTCGGCTTCCCGGCGCCGGGCGGCGGAGTGGACCGGGCGGCTTTTAACATCCGATTTCGGCTAGCACCCGGCTCAGCACTTTTTCCGCCGCGAAATATTCGGCGGCAATTTCGCGCGCGGCACGACAATGGCCGGCGTAATCGCTTTCGATGGCCTCCATTGCCGTGATAATATCTCCCAGCGTTTCAAATCCGAACAGGCCGCGCCCCGTCGGCAGCTGATGGTGAAAACCCGTGGCCTGGGTAATCACCGGCCGACCGGCCGCCAGGTAACAGGCGCTGCGGTCGGAAAACCAACCGCTGCGCAGGCGGATATTTTGATCTTTGGCCACGGTGAATTCTCCGCGGGCCTGCTGGATGTATTGCCGATAGCGATCCATATCACGTGAAATATGAACCGGGTCGGCCAACCGCCAGCCCTGGGATTCCAGGAGCCGCCGGGTGGGCGCGTCCACACCCACCGCCAGCTCCAGCGGGCTGCGGACACGTTGCGGCAGCTCAATAAATTTCAAAAACTCCCGGTCTTTGGACCAGTAATAAGTTTCTCCCCGATAGATAATATCGCGTCCGATATTTTTCCACGTCGCGATGGTGTTGTAAGCTTCCCCGCCGAGCGCCTGGCCATTATCCCACCAATCCAGCAACACCGGTTGGCGCGTCGGGCGCCAGTGATAGCGGCCCACCGGCAGCCGGCAGTCCGGGGCGCCTAAATTTTCCCCATATGTGAAATGATGCGTGTGCGCATCAAGCGCGGCGATGGTCTTCGCCTCGCCCTGGGCCACCTGAATCTGCGAAACCACTGGATCGGTTTCCAGATATACCCGCACCGGGCATTGTCGATGCTCATTCCGCAATTCCTGGGCCCCGGTAACATTAAACAGCACGTCGCAGTTGCGATAAAGTTCGGCCAGTTGCGGCTCGGTTAAGCCGTAACATTGCCCGCCTTCATAGCAGCCGCGGTACGCCCAACGCTCGCCCAACCCGTAGGCCTCCAGAACGGGCGCCACCGCGCGGATATTGGCGTTGGCATCTGGCGTCAAATCACGTCGGTTCGGATCATAGACCCAGCGGGCGGAGTCTTCGACATAATACGGGTCGTAACCAAGCCGGCGGAGTCCCAGCAGAAAATGCAGGAATTGCCAGGTCACTCCGGCCAGTGGAAACCAGAACAGAAGGCCGAACACGATCACGCGCGGTTGGGTTGAGCTGGGTTCGGACAACTTCCATCTCCCGGGACGGTCAGACGGCGAATCAGCCGGGCCGGATTGCCGGCCCAGACCACATACGGCGGCACATCCTGATCCACCACTGACCGGGCGCCGATCACCGCGCCATCGCCAATATGTACCCCGGGCAAAATGCAGCTGTCGAAACCCACCCAGACGTTCCGGCCCAGGTGCACGGGACGGGGTCTTACGGCTTGGAGTATATCCGAATCGCGCCGCAGCGCAAAGTGCCGCAGCATCCGGCGCCGCCGCTGAGCAACGCGGCTGGCGCGGTAATTGTCCATGATCACGACATTCCAGGCGATCAGGCAATAATCGCCGACGGTCACGCTTTGATCGCAGATCAGCCACAAGCCATTAAGCAGGCTGTAGCGCCCCACGTGAAAAGTCGCCCGGGGACCAAGATCAAACATGCAACCCATATAGGCAGCGCTGTGCGCGCCCAAAATAAGGGCATCCCGCCGCCGGCTGCGAAACCGATGAAAACTGTACGTCGTTTCCAGATAGGCGCCGTCAGCCAGGCTGACATTGTCGGGAATCGTCCCTGGATGCCAGTCCCAAGGAAGAGTGCGGGCGGTCATGGCGGCTCCACCAGCCGGGCGGGATTGCCGGCGACGGCTGCCCCGGCCGGTACATCACGGGTCACCACGCTGCCAGGGCTGATCCAGGCGCCGCGCCCGACATGTACGCCTTTCAGGATGACCACGTTCGGCCCGATCCAGACGTCATCTTCAATCACCACCGGCCGGCACAATACCGGGGGGCGCGTTTTTTCCGCCGCGCCGGGGGCGCAGGCGATGGCGTCGGCGATGCGCTGCGCTGGTTCCAGCGGGTGGAAATCGCTGTCGGCAATGACCGCATTCCAGCCGATCAGCACATAGTTGCCGATGCGCATTTCCTGTTCACACATCAGGATGGCGCTGGTGAAGTAGCAGTAGTCGCCGATGCCTACCCGGCCCGCCGGGCCGACAGAGAACTGCACTCCGTCCAAGGTGCAGTTGGCCCCGATTTGCAGAGCCGCCCCGCCATGGGCGCGAAAACGCCGGAACGCCTGGCTGCCGATGATGCGGGTATTGGACCCCGCCCGCACCCCTGTGGGCAGCGGACCGGAATCCCACACGCCGTTGGCGGGTTTCTGGTTTTTGGTTTTTGGTTTCTGGTTTCTGACCACTGGACACCGCGGAGAAGTTAGGAGCAAGAAGTCAGAAGTTGGAAGTTGGAATAGATGGGGGCGGACTTCTGAGTTCTAACTTCGAGCTCCCAGCTTCTAACTGCTAACTCCTAACTCCTAACCTCTAACTGCCGACTTCCAACTTCCGTCACGGGTCGCGGCTACACTATCGCCGTCGCCAGATCACCCGCCCCGGGCGCCGGCTGGGCCATGCGGCGGTAGAGGCTTTCGCCGGCCATCAATTCGACAGGTGTACCGTGCTCAACCACCCTGCCATCGCGCACCACCGCCACGCGGTCCGCCAGCCGGGCCAGACTGTAGCGGTGGGTGACCATCAGAACCGTGCAGCCGCGCATATGCCGGCACAGCTCCGCGGTCAATTCGGCTTCGGTGGCCACATCCAAAGCGCTGGTCGGTTCGTCCAGCAGGAAGACTGGCGTACGTTGCAGAAAGGCGCGGGCCACGCCGAGGCGCTGGCGCTGCCCCCCGGAAAGGGTCATGCCGTTGGCGCCCAGCACGCTGGCGTAGCCCTCCGGAAGGTCCCGGATGAAGCCGTCCGCCCGCGCCCGCTGCGCCGCCCGTTGGACAGCGCTGTCATCGGCCTGATCGTGCCCGAAGCGCAGATTGTCCCGCACCGAAGCCGCCAGGAGAATTGGATCCTGCAGAACCAGCGTATTCTGAGCGCGCAGGTCGCGCAGGCGGATCTCGCGCAAATCCACACCATCCAACAGAATGCGCCCCTGCCACGGATCATAAAACCGCATCAGCAGGCCCAACAGGGTGGTCTTGCCGGAGCCGGTTTCGCCGACCACGGCCAAATGTTCGCCGGGGGCGATCTGCAGGCTCAAGTCGCGCAGAATCGGACGGCCCGGTTCATAGCCGAACCACACCTTCTCCAGCGTAATCCGGCCCCGGGCCGACGACAGCGGTCGGGGGTGGGGAGCATCCTGCACGTCGGGGCGTACGTCCAGAATCTGGAACACGCGATGCAGACCGGCGACGGATTCGGCGGCATGGGAATAACTCTGCACGATGGTGTTAATCGGTGCATAAAGCGACGCCAGGTAGGCCAGGAACACGAGCAGTTGGCCGACGGTCAGCCGGCCTTGCCAGACGTGCACCACCCCCAGATATAACAGCCCGGCGGTGCCCAAGGCGGTAATGATATCCACCAGCAGCGAGAAGGTGCTTTGGGTGAGGTAGAGCCGCAGATTGGCCGCCAGCCCGGCGTCGCTGGCTTTCTGAAAACGCTGGGCCTGGCGCGGTTCCTGACTTAGCGCCTGCACCAGGGCCATGGCGTTAAGCCCCTCTTCAATGGTGTTATAAACTTTGCTGTCCTCTTCCTGGGCCTGGGCCGCCACCGCCTCCATGCGGCCGCTCAAGCGGAAAATGCTCAACAGCAGGGGGGGAATCACGGCCATCGCCACCAGGGCCAGCATCCAGTCCATCCGCAGCATGATGGCGAACATCAGCACCACCGTCACCGCAGCGCCCAGCGTCGGAATGAACTGGCTGTTGATCAGGCTCTGAATGGAGAAGGTGTCCACGGCCAGGCGCTTGATCAGGTCGCCGGTGCGGCGGCGGCGGTGAAACACCAGCGATAATTTCTGCAGGTGTTGATACAAGGCGGCGCGCAGGCCGGCCACCATGCCGTGGCCCAGCTTAACGCTGTGGTAGAGCATGACCAGGTCGAGCAAGCCCTGCGCCGCCACAATAATAACCAGAGCGCCGCACACCGCCGCGAGTTTGGCTAAGTCCGGCCAGGTCATGGTCCAACTGAACCACCACGCGGGCAGATCATGCTTATGGGCCAATAGACCGTCGACGGCGAATTGCAACGGCCATGGGCGCAGCAAGGTAACCGTCATCTGGGCCAGCGTCAGCAGGCCAATCAAGGCCAGACGGCCCGACGCCGGTTTCACGAACGGCCAGAGTCGTCGGAAAAAACTCGCATTCATCCGCATCGGCTCGTCTCGCCTTGTCGAGTCGCCTCCTTCGGCGACCTGGCCCGGATTGGTCCCCGCCTAAGCGCCAGCGCGGCGGCGCTGCAACCAAAACATACAGCCTCCGCGCGGACCGGAGACTATGTATTGGTTACGGCTTCGCCGCACTGGGTCCTTTTGACTTCCTTGGCGCTGAGCCCGGCGGTCAAGAGGCTGGAGCCATGTCCGCCACCCGCCTCGGGGTGGACGGCGCTGGGCGATCAACCCAGCGCAGACCGCGGCGTAGCCGGCCCGCGGCCGGGACGGTGTAACTCTTCAGGCCCACCGCCCGGCCCGCGGCGAAGACCAACGCCCCGGCGGCGCGCAGAGCGCGGCG
>JAKCCC010000514.1 GCA_021838985.1 Planctomycetota bacterium | reverse complement strand
ATACGCCCGGCCGGCGTCAATGCGACGATACTGCCGATAGATAGCCAGCAACGAAGCTATCTTCCGCCGGGCGGGCACCTCCAAAAACCCCTCCTTTCCCGGCGGCCGCCCCCAACGAATCTGGCTTCCATAGATGGTGCGCAGGGTGATCCAAGGGGCCAGCGGATCAAGGCGGCCCTTGAGATTGCTGACATTCACCGTGCGAATCTGCCAGGCGAACGGTTGATGGATCAGGAGGCGCAGAATCTGCCGGGCCGTGTTGATCCGGGCGGAATGGAACCGTTGTCCGGGCGGTGGAATTTTCGCTCCGCTACCGGTAATGCGGATAAGCCAGGATAAGGGCGCCACGTCGCGGGCGCTATAGCGGCCCGGCAGACGCGTCTGGCCAGTGCTGATCAGGTAGTAGAAGCCGCCATGCCTGACCAGCGCCAGAGGCTGGCGATAACGGGCGGCAATTTCGATGATCTGTTCGTGCCGCAACCACACCCGCCGCACAAAAAGGATGCGCCGGATCCAGGCGTTCATCCCCTGCGTCTGACGGTCGAGATAATGCGCGCCGATTCGCTGGAGAATTTCGCCGTTAAGTGGATTGCGCAACTCCGCGGCATAATTGGGATGTTTCGGATTCCGGCAGGTGTAGATAACCGCCTCGCGCGCCAGTTGATCGAGAATGGTTCCAGAAAGCCACGGAGGTGTACCCACCATGACGATCCGCTTGAGCGGCTGCTGGCCGCCGTAATGATCCAAAGCTCGTCCGTAGCTGCGTAGACGAACGAAGGCTTCGGTAACCAGCGCCAACAGAACCAGCCCCGCGGCCAGAGTAAAAATCGCGCGCAGCCACGTCATTCCCTTAAGGCGGTAGGGGCTGCCTGGTACGAACGGTGCGGCCATGACCATGTTATACTGCGCGGCGCCTTTTTGGCCAAAGCCGGTCTCGCTTCGCCTTGTCGCCAGCGGAAATGCCCGCAGCATCCCCTTGCGACTCTCTGACCGGAGGAAGGCACATCGGTTTGACAGCCCCAAGCGTAAGCGCGGGGTTCTGGTCGGCTCACCCGAAACCTTCCCGATGGCGCCCCGTTATTTTGCCAAGCCCACAAGCTGGCCCCCCCTATTCACCGCGCGCCCGCGTTTCGTTGGGGTCTGCACCACCAAGGTGGGGCAGGCACACTGACGGACGACGGAGATTTGCGTGCGGCCCAAAAGTTGTTCATGCAGCTTCCACTGCGGCGATACGCCCAGAATAATCAGATCGTAGTCCTTGGATTTCTCCGCCACCACCGCAGCGGGGGAATCACTTTCGAGCACTTGCATCCGCACCGGGTTGGCGCCCGCGGCGGCGGGCAGGAGTCGATTCGCCAGCTCTTTCACTCCCAGCGGCGGCTCAACCGGCAGCCGGTGCGGTTTGACCACATGCAAAATGGTCACTTGCACGCCCGCCTGGCGGCTGATGTGCTCCGCCGCCAACAGCGCCCCGGCATCCTGCGGTTCACCCAAATAGGGAACCAGGACCTGCCGCACCGCAGGCATCTTCTGTCCGATGAGAATAGCGACGGGACAAGGCGCCTTCTTCAACACCCGAGCCACTATTCCGCCCAGCGCCGACGTATCCAATATGCCGTGGTGGCTGCCCAATACAATCCAGTCCGCGTGTTGATAGGCGGCCAAGCGGCAGATATCGCGGGCGATAGCGCGGCTGGAAAAACTGATGGTAGCCAGCTGGATTTTAAGGCTCTCCCCTTCGCGCCGCGCTACGTCCAGCACCTCCGGCTCGCCTGAGGCGAACGTTCCGCGTCCCAGATGCCATTCGCTGGGTTCACGCAAGCGCACCGCCGAAATGCGCCCCAGCTCCCCGCCCAGAAGCGCTGCGGCCGTCCGGACCAGGGCCGCCGCCGTAGCCGCATTGACCAGGGGCACAAGAATGTGGCGCCGTGTTTGGGGGGTTTCCGCGGCGCCGGCGGCCAGGGAGGCGCGCCGCTCGCGCCGGCGCAGCGGAATAAAAATCAATCGCACCAATCCCGACGCGCCCACAGTGATCGCCAGGAGGGCCAGAATCAACAGGGCCAGCGTTGGGGAGTTGATGGCGTGCATGTCGTAGGCCAGTCCCAGGACGACCAGTTCCACCACGCCATGGGTGTTCATCAGCAGTCCCACCAGGCCCGTGTCCGCCCAACGGACACCGGTCGCCTTGGCCGCGATGGTGGTGCTGAAAAATTTAAGGAAAAACAAACCCCCGACCAGCCAGGCCCAGCTTTGCCAGATCGCGGCGCTGTGCAGGCGGGCAAGGTTGGTGTGCAGGCCGATAGTGGCGAAGAAAATGGGCATGAGCAGCAACAGCGTGATATCTTCCAGTTTGGCGGTGATGTTGTGCACGAAATTTTCATCGGAAGGAAAAATCAGGCCCATCATAAAGGCCCCGAAGATGGGGTTGATGCCCGTCGTCTGGGCGGCCAGGCCGCTGGCCAATACCAGCAGCAACGTCAAGGCCAGCGTGTTGCGCGTAATTTGCGCGTGGACTTCAAAATGAGCCTGAAAACGCCAAAGAAAGCGGCGGACCACAAACATCATCACCACCACATAGGCCGTCGCCAATACCGCCGTCTTCACGCCTACCCACAGCGCTCCGAGCGCCGAACCGCCATGACCGGAGATTTGCGCCCGCGCCAAATCGTAGACCACCGCCAGCAGACACCAGCCCGCCATATCCAGTACCGCCGCCGCGGCGATGGTGAACCTGCCCACCGCGGTTTTTTGCAGATTTTGGTCGTTGATCAGGCGCGCCAACACCGGAAATGCGG
>JAKCCC010000513.1 GCA_021838985.1 Planctomycetota bacterium | reverse complement strand
CAAGTTGGCCGAGCCCTATCCCGAAGTCGTCGGGGTTTTGTTAAGCCACGGGTGGGGCCAACCCGCGGAATTTATTCCGTGGCCGAAAATATTGCGGATTGAGGAGGACGCCCTGTTTTTGCGCCCACCCGATTCTCCGCCCGCGGCGACTGCCCACGGTTTTCCCGCGTTTGTGGACCAACCAGGATGGATTTTGATCAACCAGCATTTGATGGGTCGAACCATCTTCGATATGGACGGCCGCCGCACCGAAGTGGTCAACGACGTACACCTGCTGCATTCCCAGGGACGGATGATCCTGGTCCATGTGGACGTTTCTTTCAACGGCTTTTGGCGGCGCTGGAGCCTGGGGCGGTTCTTGCATACGGCGGATCGCTTTATCAACTGGCGCTATGTGCAGCCGTTTTCCCTCGAAGACGCGGTTAACAAGGACGCGGTTTCCCTGTCCATCACCCGCCGCCAGATTAAAGAACTGCCTCCCGAGGATTTGGCCGATACGCTGGAGGAGCTGCGCGGCCAGGAACAGGAGGCGCTCTTTTCCGCGTTGGAGCCGGAAACGGCGGCGGAAGCCCTGGCCGAAGCCGAACCGCGCACGCAGCGCCAACTGATCGCGGATCTGCGGCAGGAACGGGCCCGCAAGATTCTCACGGCCATGTCGCTGGCCCAGATCGCCGATCTGTTGGCGGTGCTGCCGCACGATGACGCCCAGCGCATGTTGAACCTGCTGCCCGCGGCCCAGCTCAAGCGTGTTCAGACCTTGCTTTCGGAACGGGAGGCCACCGCGGAGGCGATGCTGAATAATGAATTCATCGCCATGGGGCGGCAAACCTCGGTCGGCCAAGCCCTGGCGGCCCTCCGTGCCTGCGGCCGCAGCCACGACGCGATTTCTTATATTTATGTGACCAATCCCGAAGATCAATCGATCCTTGGGGTCGTGGATCTGCGCGAATTAGTACTGACGCCGGATCCGCGAACCCTCGGCGAGATCATGGCGGCGCCGGTGGTTTGCGCGCAGGCCGATGATACACGGGATGACCTGACGGAATTGTTCCTGAAGTATCATTTTCGTATGATCCCGGTGGTGGACGCGCGGGATCGGCTGTTGGGTGTGATCCACTCCAGTGACATCATCAAGTCACTGGCGGAACGCGGTCGCATCGCCTGACCAACCGGCCCCCGACGACGCCTCCCCTGCGTCATAAGGAGTTTCCATGCCGCGCATCCACATGACCCGCATGACCGTCACGGCGCTTTGGGCTTTGCGCATTTATTTATTAATTCTACTGATTTTGATCCTGCTTGGCTTCGTGCGTTTTCTTCGTTCCCACAAGGTGTCGCCCGTGGCCGGGCCATCCCCCGCCATCTCCACCACCCGGCCCAAGTAAAGCGGCGGATGGCCGGTCCAGAGAAGTTCGTGTGGACCTCATTTACTATGGATCCAGGGCCCTAACGCTACAATACGCGGCATGAAAATTTTCATGAACACCGGCGGTTTGGCCGCCACCAATGCCTACCTCGTCGCCGACGACACCATGGGGCAAGCCGCGGTAATCGATGCGCCGCGCAAGACCCTGGCCCCCTTGCTGCGGATCGCGGCGAAACATCACTGGACCATCACTTATTTGCTGCTCACCCACGGCCATTGGGACCACATCGGCGACCATAAGGTTCTCACCGACGCCTGGCCGCAGGCCAAGGTGCTGATCCATCGCCTCGACGAGCCGAAGCTGCTTAAACCCGGCAGCATGTTTTATCCGTTGAAATATGTCATTCCCGCGCGCCGTGCCGACGGCTATCTGGAGGACGGTCAAACCATCACCATGGGAAAGGTGCAGCTGGAGGTACTGCATACACCCGGCCATTCGCCCGGCCATGTGGCGCTGTATTGCCGGGCGGAGGGGGAACTTTTCGCCGGGGATCTGCTTTTCACCCAATCCATTGGGCGCACGGATTTGCCTGATTCCAGTCCCGCCGACATGCGCCGCTCCCTGCAGCGGATTCTGCAGCTGCCCCAGGCCACGGTGGTCCGCCCCGGCCACGGCGCGCCGACCACTTTGCGCACCGAGCGGCGCGACAATCCATTCTTGACGCCAGGCTGACCGCCATCGCTTTCCTGCTTTCGCCGGCCTTACGACCATTTTCATGCTCCGCAGGTCGAACGCTCGCCTCTGCAGAGTGTCCGCGGTGGACATCCTGCACCGCGGGGCAAAATTTAGTTTAGCCGGCGTATTTCACGGCCCGGGACGGCGTTGGCGGATTCCCGGACGGCGTTTTTTAAATTTCGGCGGTAACCCGCTCCACCACCTCCAATTGCTGAGCCGTGGCCCGCTGCTGGATCGCCTGAAACAGTATCCGCTCCTCCCACCGAACGTGATCATGCAACTGGCGCCCCACACCCTCGCACCAGTGGCGCAGGTCCTGATTAACGCAGCCGAAGTGCGCGCCCTCCGCGGCCAGGCGGTCGCAGGCTGTCATGTTCGTGGCGCAGGCGCTGCGTTTCATCCATCAGCAGCAACGTAAGCCATTGCTCCTCTTCTTCCGCGAAATGGGAGGAAATTTCCGCCTGCCACGCCTCCAGGAAGGCCGCCAACACTCTCCAGCGGGCCGCCGCATCGGCACCGGCCGCAGCCGCTAAATCCCGCGCCAACCGTAGCGCTAGGGAATGATCGCGCGAGAATGGCTGCAGACTTTCATGTCGTTTCCAGGGGATGATCGTAAGCGCTGGGCATGGCAAAATCAGGCCACCACCTTAATCGACACGGCGCTTATTCAGGCCCACCTCGGCGGCGCGCCTGC
>JAKCCC010000512.1 GCA_021838985.1 Planctomycetota bacterium | reverse complement strand
TTCCCCAGGCGCTGTTCCACCCGCTCAGCGATGGCCGCTACCTGAAACGTATCGACCAGAACCGGCAGGTGGCGGCCATGTTGTTCACAACTGCCCAGGGGAATCACGACGGGAATACGCTTATCGAGTCTTTGGATCACCGGCCAGGATTGTTCGTGCCATTGCATAGAGGCCTCCTTTACTTAAGGTGCGCCTCCTATCGCGAGGGCTGCGTGGCGCTCTGGCGCCTTCGCAACGGCGATGGGGGCAGCGCCGGCTACACACCCACCCGGCGTACGGGGCGCCGGGCTAACCACCGCCGCCGCCGCGGATGGCGATGGCGTCAATTTCCACCAGCAGGCCCGGCCACAGACCCGATTGAACCGTGGTCCGCGCCGGATACGGTTTTTTGAAAAAGCCGGCATAGGTCTTGTTGAACCGCTCAAAATGGGCGATATCGCGCAAGTGCACCGTGGTCTTTACGCAATCTTCCAGCGTACAGCCCGCCGCTTCCAGCACGCGCTGGACGTTGCGGAGGGTCTGCTCGGTCTGCGTTTCGATCGTCGCGCCGATAATTTCCTGCGTCCGCGGATCCAGCGATCCCTGCCCGGAGACAAACACCAGGTCACCGCAGGCGAGACCCGGGCTGTAAGCACCGGTGGCGGTGTCTTTGCCGCCCGGGAAAATACTTTGTTTTTTGGACGAAGTCATGGTTGAAAACACTCCTGAAAACGATGCCTCATATTTATTAACGGTGTTCGACCGCTTGGCGGAGCATCAGAAAGAGCCGCTCCACTTCCCGGCGCGTCGGCTCGTCGAGCACATAGCCGACCGGTCCACGCACCATGGTATTCGTAAAAACGCCCTGTTTGACCAGCAGATATTTTTCGATCGCCAGGAAGGCATCCAAGCTGTTTTGCATCGCGATCAACGCCCCCAGCGGCAGCGAAAGCTCATAAATCCGCCGCTCATCGCCGGCCTGCAACGCCCGCCACAGGGCCACGATTCCCACGATCAGGTCCGCCCCGGGCATGGTGCCGACAATGCCGCGCCGAAAACTGTCCACCAGCGCAATGCCGCCCGTGCCCTCGAAGATCCGGGCCTGGCCCGCGGTCGCCTCCAGCAGGGCCGATAACCGTGGCCCGATTGGCGGTGCTTCGGGCTTAAAGAACAGGCGCGGGCCGAATTCTTGCAGCAGTTCCGCCTGCATGGCGATCGACAACGGCCGACCCACGTAGCCGCTGGCATCCTGGACGATCACGGGAATTCCGATTGCCCCGGCGATTCGCTGATAATAACGGCGGGTCTGTTCCTCGTTCGGCGCCACAGCCAGCGGCGGGATCGCCATCACCGCACTGGCGCCGGCGGCTTCCGCATGGCGCGCCAGCTCGCAGGCAACGTAGGCACTCTCGTGCCCCACACTGATGACCACGGCGCCACGCCCGGCCACGGCGGCGATCGCCCGTTCCGCCACGCGCCGGCGCTCCGTGTCGCTTAGCCGCAACACTTCCGAAACCATGGCCATCACCACGCCGTCGGCGCCCTGGTCCAAAAGCCAGTGTAGTTCCTTCGCCAGCGTCGACTCGTCGATGGTTTCATCGTCGTGATAGGGCAATTGGAACACCGGCAACACGCCGTGTAAGGCGGGCCGCATGGGAATCCGCGTGCCCGCTGGTTTAAACGTGGTAGGCATTGCACTCCATCGCCTTTCGGCTTAAAAGCTAAGTGGGAACGCAGAATGAACCATTGGGGGTTGGTCCTGTGGTGCAGGTGGGTCCCGACCAAGTCGGGACCCACCGAAGCCGTTGGGCGATGGATAGGCAGACCTGGAGGTCCGCACCACAACCACCGTCAACGACGGATAGGCAGGGCTGGAGGTCCGCACCACAACCACCGTCAACCACGGCATTGATTCCGCGTTCCTACTTAGAAGCTAACCCCGCGCTGCTGTAATTGGGCCACTACGGCCTCCACCACCTGGCGGAGATGGTCCCCCGAAGGGGTTCGCGGAGGGCAGCCCCCTGCCGGCGCCTGGGCCAATTCCGCATCCGCCAGGAGGCACTGCAACAACCGCTGCACCTGGGGACGGTCGGTTTGCTGGCGGGCGCTTAATGGATGCCGGCCGCGGCCAAAGTTAAAACCGCGCAATTCCACCGCGGTCCGGAACCCCTCAGGGAAATCCTGGGAAAAAAGCATCACGTCAAACAGCTCCAGCAGACGGTACTGAAGTTTAATAGCCGCATCGATCCGCCCGGTCCGGGTCAGATCATAAAGCTGCCGCGTGATTTCCGGCACAATGCCGCTGGAGGCGTGCGTTCCGCCATCGCAGCCAATCAGCAGCATCGGAACCAGCACCACTTCCCACCCCGTCAGAAAAGCGAAATCAGGCCGCGCCGGCCGTACCGCCTGGATCATGCGCATCATCTGCGCCACGTCGCCGGAGGAATCCTTGATGCCGCAGATGCGCGGCAGTTCGCTCAACCGCTGCACCGTCGGCACATCGATGGGGCTGGCGAACATGGGAATGTTGTAAAGCGTGACGTCGATGGGACTATGCAGGGCGATTTCACGAAAATAGGCGTACACGCTTTCCGGTCCCAAGCGGTAGTAAAAGGGCGAAACAATGGCGACGGCCCGGGCGCCGTACTCACGGTAGGTTTCACAGGCCGCAATGGTTTCCCTGACATTGGCCTCGGCGGCGCCGGCGAGCACCGGTACGCGCCCCCGCGCCTGTTCGCAGACAATATGGTTGATCCGCTGGCGCTCTTCCGGGGTGAAACGGGTAAATTCGCCGGTGGAACCGTTGGGGTAAAGGCCATGCACGCCT
>JAKCCC010000511.1 GCA_021838985.1 Planctomycetota bacterium | reverse complement strand
TATGCGGGGCGTGGGGTCGCTCAAAACTGCACCACAGAAACCAGGGGCGCGATCGCGCTTCGGCTGAAGCAATGAATTGAATCGCGCGGTTCGCGGTCCAGACTTCCGGCGACCATTCTTCCGGCAACTGCGACTGGAAGGAATAGAACTCTTTTTTGGTTCGGTTGTCCACCGCATCCGGCCGCAGACCGGCCGCAGCCAGATCACGTTGATAGGCCGGCATATCCCAAAGCCGCTGATAGTGTCTGGCCAGGGCCTGGGGCAGGTGCAGTTTACCGCATTGTGCTGTGAGGTAGCCATGGGTCTGCAGCAGTGCGGGCAGCGATGGCAGGGCCAGCCGCAGATCCCCATCGTTGAAATAGTGGCCGTGTGTGCGCAGGTAGGCGCCGGTATGGAATGACGTGCGGCTGGGTGCGCAGATGGCGCTGCACGTGTACATATGGTTGAAATATGCACCCCGCGCGGCCAACTGGTCCAAGTTCGGCGTCTTGACAATGGGGTGGCCGCGGAAGGATAAACAATCCGCGTGCTGCTGATCGGTCATGAAAAATAAAATGTTATCGCGCGGCCCCGCTTGGGGGCTGGCGGGACTATTGGGGGTGGTGGCATTCATCGGGCATGGCCCTGTTATCGCAACCTGGTTTTTCGGTCGGTAGCTTCACCATACTTTTCATGGCAGGATCTTCCGCGCCGTGCGCGCTGCTTCGCTGGCGGTGCGGTCCCCAATGGGGGCCGCGTGAGTTTCGCTGCGGCCCAGCCCCGCGGAGCCGCGCCGCGCTCCCAGGGCCGTTTTCCATCCAGCGGCGCTGGATTAAGGTGTGGCCCGCTGCGTCACCACCCGGTACTCTCCCGGCGCCAGCGTAAGCTTGGTATTGGGAAACACCAGTCCGGGCAGATCCATGGCCTTACGCAAGGTGCAGGTGACCGGCTGGTCCGTGGGATTGTTGACCGACACCTGCCACCGCGGCGGCGGGACCACACCTTTAACCGTCGGGTGGATGGCGGTGGCGGGCCGGTGGGCGGCTGCGTCGTACAGATGCATGACCCCAATAAATAAGTCCTGGCCGGCGGCGTCGGCAATGATCGGATGGCCGGCGACCAGGTGGGTCTCGGGTGCCCGATCCACGTACATTGGAACATAGGCGTAACCGAACTCGTCGATGCCCAACGCCCGGTAGCGGTTATCCCCGGCGCCGTAATTACCCAATACGTAGCCGCTCCGCTGGAACAGCCCGGCGCTCCAGCGGCGATTTAAGCCTTGAACCCGCAAGGGCAGCGTCAGGTTGGTTTTCCAGGAGGGCTTGGGAACCAGAACTTCCACCGCCCCGGCGTGGGGTTGACATTCAATAAAACCCGGTGAAGGCGCCCGCCGGCCACGGAGGACTTTCAGGCCCGTCGGTTCATTCAGATAATCCAGCAGGCGCGTGACCTGGGCCGGGGTCGTGAGGCCCATATTCACTGGCACACCCAGCGAAAATAATTCAAAGTGGCAGGTATCGCCCGCCTGGACTGGTTTACCGGCGATTTCGGCCGAAATAGTTATCCGGGGATAGCTCGCCTGCAACTGAATCGGCTGGCCGCGCACAATGAAAAGGTGGCTGCATGCCGTGTCCGGGCTGTATAGCGCGAACCAGTCGCCGGGTTCCAGGCGGAAAGAGTCCGATTGGCTGGACTGGAGATCCCGATAGCGGACCAACTGTCGAACCGTAGCGGGGGCTTTTCCGATCAGCAACTGCGCTTGTTGCACGGCAGGTGGCGTCCAGTAGTTGTTTTGTAACAAGGTCAACTGCTTGATCGTAAAGGCTTGCTTGAAACGGATGTCCGAGCGGAACAGGCTAACGTTGACGCCTTCGCGCACTCCCGGCGCCGCCCAGCCGGTCTGGGGCACACCCACCGTCGGATCACAGTATTCCCAATGCCGCAGCGTGAACTCCATCAACCGGCTGGGACCGGCCAGGGGTCCGAACGTATCCCACGGGTTCACCACGGCGAGCACCTCAGACGAGAACACCCGATCCTGTCGTGAAGCCACCGCCACCGAGCCCTCGTCCGAATAATCCAGCAGCGGCGTGTTCTCAAACCGGGAACCGATTTCCTGGCCCCGATCGGTGTCCAGATCGGGCCGGCTTTCCTGGAACGTCGCCAAGGGCGCCACCGCGGGGGGACCGCCGTCCCACGTGTCGCCTGCGATTGACACCGGCAACGGCTGGACCCAGGTGGACATCATGGGGAACGGACCATGGGCGAGCAAGGGGCCATCCGAGCGGCAGTCATTGACGTGGTCGCCGCAGAACACGGGCGCCCGGGCGCCGTCTTTCCAACAGCGCCGGGCGAAGCTGACCGCCTTACCGCCTTTTTCATCCGTGGCGATCAGCACCAGATTGCGCTGAATGGTCGCATCGAGCAACAGGGTTTCACTGAATTGTTTCGCTCCCCCTGGCTGGAACCGCCGGAATAATTCCGGGCCGTTGTAAAGGGCAATTTCTTTCAGGCCCGCCGCAGCGCTGACTTGCAAGCGCGAGACCATGATATTCGGCAGGGTGACGAACTCCTCCGCGCCCAGCGTCCAGACGCGATAGGTTTCCGGCCAGGCATGAATGATCGGGCCATCCGAAAAGAACGTGTTGTAAGACACATACTGATTCGGCCACTTCAGACCGTACTGGAAAATTCTGGAAACCGAGGGTTCCTGTACATACCAGGGCGCTCCCACATAAGTAAGGGCATGACCCCGTTGTAATTCGCGGGAAAGTTCCGTGGTCGAACGCACTTCGTTGAAAGAAATGGGCGCCGGCGGAATGGCGCCCG
>JAKCCC010000510.1 GCA_021838985.1 Planctomycetota bacterium | reverse complement strand
GACGGTGCCGGTTTTCCACGTCACCAGGTCCGGTTGTAGCAACGTGGCGACCGCCATGGGATCGAACAGGGCTGGCGTCACCCGTCCGGTGGCGTGTTGCCACACCGCGATCGCTGCGGCGAGATTTTCCGCCAGCGGCGTCCCCGCCACGGCCAGTGAATGGATATCCGTTTCCTGCAGGCGAACCATGTCGCCGATATGGTACGGCGTCACATCCATGGGGATGTTGGAGCGGAAAACAATATGCGCCGCTTCTGGATCACAGCGGATATTCCATTCCGCCATAGACCGCCGAAATTCGCCCGCCATCATCACAATCTTCGGAATCTTCGCCGCGATCCGTGGCTCGAGCACCAGAGCCACGGCGATATTGGTTAGCGCGCCGATGGCAATCGGGGTAATATCCCCCGCGCCGGCCATGATCGTATCGATCAAGAACGGAACCGCATGGCGGTCTTGAACCGGCGTCAGCTCGGCCTCGGGCAGGCAGGTGCAGTCCTGGTTGGGCAGCTGACCATGCAGATAGGCCGCGGCATTATCCTTTGGCCGCGACGCCAGGGATGCCCCACAGCCCATCGCCACGGGAATGGCGTGAAACGCAGGCCCCGCCTTCGCCAGTATGGTTCGCGCCTGCCGCGCCCGGGCCCGGACATTGCCGAAAACGGTGGTTACGCCGAGCAGTTGCAATTCCGGACTGCGACAGATCAAAGCCAGCGCCAGGGCGTCGTCGATGTCGTCACCAATGTCCGTATCCAAGATCACTTTTCGCCGCTTATCGGTCATAAAGGGGTTCTCCTGATTTCGCCCGGGGATGACAACATCCACGCAGCCGGGCGTGTCGGCAGAGGCCAAGCGCCAGCTTGGCGACGTGAGGCAGCCCCAGAACATGATACAAGAGAATTGCCGCAAAACCCCCTGGCGAGTGCTCTCTTGGCGCAAGGGGAGCGTGCAGCGGTGATGGGGACATCGATGACAGGGTCCCGCGCCGTCGGGATTTCGCCCCCCAATAGCTCAACATCACCGGCGGCACGGCGTTCGGGCGCGAACCGAAATCACGACGAACCCCGCAGCCATGCGCCTGAATGGCAGGTATCGTGGACCGCGTGCGCCGCATCGAGCAGGAGGGTTTCTTCGCAGCGGCGGTGGGGACAGCGCCGGCTACGGCCGCCACGCCCCGAGCCCGCGCTGACGCTTGGGGCTATGAAGCGTGCGTGTTCCTCGTTCCTAGCCCGGAGGTCGCCGTGGGCGACTAAACTGCGGCGACGGGTAAGCGACGGGTAACGCCGGGCGAGCTGCCTTCGCTCGTGAACGGTTACGCGGCGTGGTGGGGATCGATGCCGAGCCGGCGGCGGTCGAATACAATGAAGCGGCCGGCGCGGCGTAAGGGCTGCATAAGTGAACCACCGTTTAGGTATTTGGACCGGCGCCTGGATGAGTGTTGCTGTGCGCGAAGCGGAATGCCCAAGCGATCGAAACACCGCAGCTGCGCCTGGCCGCAACGGCTGGCGGCGCTGGGTGATTTCCGGCGGCGGCCTGGGGCTGCTTAGACCGGCGCCCGGCAGTTGGGGCAGCGTTGCGCCCGCCGCTGTTTTTTGGCTGTTGCTGATGGCGGCGGTTGCCGAACCGTGGCGTTCACTGTTTTGCGCCGTCGGGGCGTTGGCGGCCGGTGTTCTTACCGTGTGGTTAGCGCCTTGGGCATGCGCGCATTTCCAGCAGCGCGATCCTGGTCCGGTGGTGCTGGATGAATTCTGCGGTTATTGGGTGGCGTGTCTGGGGCTGCCCGCGCCGGCGGCGTTGGGGCACCCCGGACCGGCCTGGCTGATGGCGGCGGGCGTTTATATTCTCTTCCGCCTGACCGACACTCTGAAGTTTTTCCCCTGCCGCCAGCTGGAAAGACTTCCCGCCGGCTGGGGCATTTTGCTGGATGATGTCGCCGCGGGGATTCAGGTGAATATGTTGCTGCAGATCATTTTCCGGTTTGCGCAGGGCTAAGAATCTATCTGAAAAACCTGGCCGGGCCAACGCGACTGCCACGATGTCTTGAGATATACCGCACACGGCTATGAATGATACAGTCCAGGGGCCAAGCCAGCTCGCAGCTGGCCCAGGAAAGCGGCGGGACGCCGCTTCTACTCTGACGAAGGGTACGTCTCAAAAGGGCCGTGGGTAGTATCGATTCTAAGATCGCCCGGCGCCAGTTGATGGGAAAAGCAAGCCTGGCGTGTTCGTGATACGGGCTTGGGGCAGGGGCATGGAACCTGCGAGCCTTGTTACGATCTCAATTACGCCGGATAATCGTCGCGTTGATACGGTAGAGGAAGCGTTTATGAAACCAGGGGAGCCAGCGCCGCCTCCATCCACGGAGGGCGGCGGCGGGGCGGTCGGTTTGTATCTTTTTATTCGTCGCTATGGAATGTACGTGCTGCTCGTGGCGGCTCTGGGCTTTCTGGCGTTTGAGCTGATCCGGCTGCATGCGACCGACGTAGCCCGCGAACATCAGCAGGCGTGGCTGGCGCTGCGGCAGGCCAAGACACCACAGGCGATTCGGGCGACGGTGTTGAAGGCGTATGCTTTTCCGGCGGTGCGGGCCAGGAGTTACCTCAAGATTGGCGACTGGTATCTGGATTTCCTGAATGCGCCGCGCCCAGCCACATCCGCGTCCGGTGCAAAAATGTCGCGACGGCAGGCCCTGGCCGGCGCCCAAAGGGCCTTCCAAACAGTGCTGGATCACTATTCCGGCCAAGAATCGCTGGTGGTAACACGGGCCAAGCTGGGCCTGGCCCGTGTGGAGGAAGACGCTGGCCACTGG
>JAKCCC010000509.1 GCA_021838985.1 Planctomycetota bacterium | reverse complement strand
GTCCGCACCACAACCACCGCCAACCACGGCATGGATTCCGCAGTACTACTTAGCGTGGATACAGCGCAGCGCGGCCCGGGTGGAACTGGGCCGTCGTGGCGCGTGATGATAATTAAGGACTTCTGTCATGGCTCACATCAAATCCCTGGCGCCCGTAAACCCTAAGCGCCGCGTGGACTTGAAAGATTACAACCCCGCCTCCCAGGCGCAGCTGCCGGAGGAAGCGACTGTGAAAACTCTCATTGAGCAGCATACGCAGGAAATTGGTCGGTTCCAGGAGCTTCTTTACGCCGACGGTTCCAAGGCCCTGCTGGTGATACTGCAAGGCATGGATGCCGCCGGCAAGGACGGCACCGTGGGCAAGGTGTTTGACCACGTTAACCCGATGGGCATGCACGTGGCGAGCTTCAAATCTCCCAGCGCTGTGGAACGCGACCACGATTTTCTATGGCGCATTCACCAGGCCGTACCGCCGCTGGGCTGCATCGGTATTTTCAATCGTTCCCATTATGAAGACGTGCTGGTGGTGCGGGTGCACGCGGATCAATTGCTGCCGCCGCACCTGCGTCACGCCCGCCATCTGTGGAAGCGCCGCTATCGGCGGATCAATGACTTTGAACGATTGCTGGCGGACAATGGGATCGTCATTCTGAAGTTTTTTCTGCACATCTCCCGGCAGGAACAGCGCCGCCGTTTCGTGGAGCGTCAGAAAAATCCGGAAAAACATTGGAAACTGGCCGCCTCCGACTTTCAGGAGCGAAAATTTTGGCCCGATTACCAGCACGCCTACGAGCAGATGCTGCGCCATACGTCCACGCCCCAGGCGCCCTGGTATATCATTCCCGCGGACCACAAATGGGTCCGCGACTATCACGTCGCCCGCATCGTCCATGACACCCTGGCGGCGATGAAGCCGCGGCCCCGGCCGGCCACGGATCCGCGGCTGATCACGATGCGATTTACTTGACATCATCCGGCCGCGTCCTACCATTAACTGGAAGAAAATGGGATTTCCATGCTGCCAGCGCTGATCGCCATGCCTATCTTCAACGAAGAGCGGCACTTGGAAAAAGTTCTCCGGGAAGTGCGCGCCGCGACCCCGGCCGACATCCTGGTTATCAATGACGGCTCGACCGATTCGACCGCCGCCATCCTGGCCCGCCACCGCGACGTACAGGTGTGCCACCATGCCCGGAACCAAGGTTACGGCCAAAGTCTGATCGACGCCTTTCACTGGGCCGCCCAGCGCGATTACGAGTGGGTGATCACCATGGATTGTGATGAACAGCATGAACCGGCGATGTTGCCGGAGTTTCTGGCCGCCGCAGCGCGGGATCATGCGGATATCATCAGCGGTTCGCGTTACCTGAATCACGCGCCGGGCGCGGACGTTCCGCCGCCGGATCGTCGCCAGATCAATCGCGAGATCACCGCACGGCTCAACCGCCGCCTGGGGTTAAACCTCACCGATAGTTTCTGCGGCTTCAAAGCCCACCGCGTTTCGGCCATGCAGCGACTCCGTTTGACCGAGCCTGGTTACGCTTTTCCCATGCAGCTTTGGGTGGAGGCGGTACGCTGTCGGTTGCGTATCGTCGAAATACCGGTGCGTCTGATCTACACTGATCCGAACCGCCACTTCGGTGGGGCGCTGGACGATCCGAAGCGGCGGTTGCGGCATTACCTGCGGGTTTTCGAGGAGGCGCTGGCCGCGGCGGAGCTGGCGCGGGCCGGCGCCGCGCCACGCCGCGTTATCGGCCGCCCGGGCCGGCGCCAGGCCGGGCGATGGCGATGCCGTGTTGCGGCCTGCTGTCAGGACCCATGCCATTAACGGGCGGCCCATGAGCGAACAGCCAGCATGGACCGCCGAACGCGGGCCGGCCGTGATACCGCGTGCGTCGCACATTGTGGTGCCACGACGCCATGGCGAAATCCTCATGGAGCCGGCCGGTGAAGTCCTGCGGCAAGCTGTGGAGGCGCGCCGCGGCGCAGCCCCCGGCTGGGCGCCTCAAGACCCCTGGTCGGAACTGGCCGGAATCGCCCGGCGCGAGCTTTTTGAAACCATCGGCAGGCACGCCGCCGCCGTCGGCGAGGGTCCACCTCCGGTAGAGATGCTGGGGCAGCCGTGGATCATCACCGGGCATCAGTGTGAGTTCTATCACGCCGGGGTTTGGGCCAAGGTGTTGGCCGCCGATCGTCTGGCCAGCGTCACCGGCGGGTGCGCCATCGATTTAATTGTGGATCACGATCGCCTGGTCCACCCTGGCTTCGCCGTACCGGTGGCTGGCGGGCCGCCGTCGTCCCAGCGGCGTCTGACGCGCCAATACCTGCTTTGGGATCACCGCCGGGCTGTGGCTGCGGAAATGTTGCCGGCGCCGCAAGGCGACATCCGTGAGCGCTGGCTGGCGGCGGTCCGGCGGGAACCGCTGGCGCGAAGCGCGGCCTTAAGCCAGTTCCTCGCTTATCTGGCCGCGGATCATTCTGTAAGTCTGGTGGACTGGCTTAGCGGCGCCCGACGGCGTTTCGAAAAATCGCTCGGCTTGAAGGTGTGGCACGCCCCGTGCAGCGGTTGGTGCAGCGGGGTCGCCTGGACGGCCTTCGCGCTCGCCTGGATGCGCCAACCCCGGTGGGCGGAAATCTATAACGCGGCTTTGGACTGTTATCGTCAGAGCCACCGCATTACCCGGCCCGGCCGGCCCATTCCGGATTTGCTGATCGCAGCCACCCGGCGTGAACTACCATTCTGGATTTACAGCGACCAGCAACCACGCCAGCGGCTTTTTCTCGAAGCGGACGGCCCAGCCCGACTGACTTGG
>JAKCCC010000508.1 GCA_021838985.1 Planctomycetota bacterium | reverse complement strand
GCCTTCTACGCCCGCACGGCCAATACGTTGTACCAAGCCCCGGACCTGGACAAAGTGATCGACGAGATCTACCGCTATCCCCTGAAAGACTCGGCCCGCGATCAGCTGGCCCGCCGTATGCGCGATAGGATTGATGATGAGGCGCTGGGCCGGTTGGTGAGCGATTTAAGAGCCGATAACGACTTGTGCAACGTCACGGAAGACCCGGACCATTTTGATCCGCGGATCATTTGTTCACTGGGGTTGCGGGGGGACTGGGGTTGACAGGCGAAGCAGCTTGCCAGTTGCGGGTCATCTTAGCACAGGGTAGGATCACCGTGAATGCCGCAAAGACCACACTATAATCGGGCGCCCATTATCCAAGCCCTGATTGATGTCCAGGTGAAAAATGACACTTGGATTGACCTGGCCGCCTTTAATTCCCCATCGACGGAGATCAAAGCGGATTATCCCACTGCAGCTCCAGTCTTCACTGGCAACGCCACGATTCAGCTCGTTCCCAGCGGCACATCAAAACTTGACGTCAGCCAGATTGGCTATTCCCACAATGGCCGTTCTGATCACAAGTACGTTTTCCAAGCCAGGCAAGAAGGACTAACCGTCAGCCGTTTAGCGCCGTACGAAACCTGGGAAAAACTGCGGGATGAATTCCTGCGTATCTGGCGCTGGTACGCGGGTGTCGTTAAGCCGAAGGAAATCATGCGGTTGGCGGTGCGCTACACCAACCGGTTTGACTTGCCATTGCCATTTCGGGATTTTAAGGACTACCTGTCCACCGCGCCGGAAATTGGCGGCGGACTGCCGGCAGGGCTGAGCGGCTTTGCCATGCAATTACAAATCCCGCAGGCGGACTTGCCCGGAATGATTATATGTAATGAGGCATTGGTTCCGCCGATAAGGGAGGGGGTGGCGTCCGTGCTTGTGGATATAGACGTGTTCCAAACCGAAAAAATCCCCTATAATTTTTCGGAACGATTGGAACTGCTTCACGATACCGAGAACAAGTTTTTTGAAGGGTCGATCACGGATAAAGCCAGGGAGCTGATTCGATGATACTGGTTGCAGAGGAATACGCGGCTGGATCGCGGAAGCCACCTGCCAGCTTCCCGGAGACGGGATACTGGGGTGGGATGTCAATAGTAAATGAACTGGATGAGCGTGTACGTTCAATCAGGCGCGACATCCAGCAGCCACTGGCGATCGGGCAGTGGCCCTACGGCCATATCGAGTGTCCCCGCTCCACGGCGTCCCCATGGAATCCGCTGGCCATCGATTTTGCGGGCGCTGAGTCGTCCATGCGACAGATCGCCAGCCAGCAGGGACTCGATTTCGACAAGCTGGCACAGGAGGCGTCTGAGCACTTCCGGAATCCGACCGTCTCTCCATATGCATCGGATCTGACCGACGAGGAAATTAATCTTCTTGCGGATGACGATGACCAGGCTCTACACCGGTAATTGTCCGGAGTGGTCTTCGGACGGCCCCGAGACCAGGGAAGGAAGCTTCCGCAAATCCGTCGCCGCGGCCTATCGAGCGGCCGCGGCTGCCGCTAAGCGAAAAATCATCGACTCGCCGACCTGCCGTGACTGGCATCGAACCTTGTTCATGCACCACGTCCCGCTCGATTACTACGCCGGAAACTATCGGCAAATTGATCGGTTACGCCCTTGCCTTCAAACAGATGTGCAGGTGGAAGGAACCCCCGGCGCACGGTACCAAACTGTGGTTTCCGAGATGGAGCGGCTGTTCGATCACTTGCGCCGATACACCGTTGCACTGGAGCTCAACTGGCCGGAGCTGTCACCAGAGGAACGCGCCAAGAGATTGGCCATCATCCTCGGCACGATGATCGGGCGGTTTATACAGGTACACCCTTTTATCAATGGAAACGGCCGGCTCTCCCGCCTGTTGTGGGCTTGGGGCCTGTTGCGGTTTGGCGTGCCGCCGCAATTTAGGGTCCGTCAGCACCCGGATCATCCCGATTACACTTTCATCATGAATCAAGCGATGCAAGGGAACTTCGGACACCTGGCGGTGAACATCTTCAAGCACCTGACCCACCACACGCCCCAGCTATCGGGGCGGAAACCGGCCCCGCCGGCGGGTATAAACCCGGTTGCTATCCAAACCCGCCGCCATCCGTCATAACCATTCCCACGCCGCTGAATTTTTCCGCCACGCGTGAGCTGCTGCGCCGGTGCAAGTTCCGCAAGCTGCATATAGCCAACGCAGCCTCTGACGACACATTCTTGCAGTGCGGGTCTGCCGGCCTGCCGCCTCTTCATTTATGCTCAACGCAGCCTCGCGTGAACGGAACCGCCGTTTTCGCTACCCAAACTTGCGCACCTCGGCCATAATTACCGCCATGGCTACCCTCCACCGCGAACTCGCCCCGGGCGCGGAGAATCTTCAGGCCCGACCCAATGCCGCCAGGCGGTTGAATTTTCCCGCCGTGCGCGAATGCCTGCGCCAATTTGAATTCGGCGAGCTGTTCATCGAACACTTGGGCTGGTCGAATCCGCCGCCCGGCCGCCGCGACGGGATTCCCATGGCCATCGACGGCCTTAAGCTTACCCGCCGCCATATTGCCGATCTGGCCGGCGTGGGCGTGTATGAAATCGAATCCGCCGCCATGCCCGACTCCAAAACCCGCGCCGCCATCCACAAGGAAATCTCCCAGCTGCAGTATGAATGCCTCCTGATTTTTGTGGATAGCCGGCATAGTATTACTCTGTTAAGTAGCCACAGGCAAAAAGTTCTCAAATTCCGTTAGACAGCAGGGACAGAAGCCGCGTGAACGCACGATGAATGGTTGCATCGCGCG
>JAKCCC010000507.1 GCA_021838985.1 Planctomycetota bacterium | reverse complement strand
GATCGTGCCGGAGTCCAGCGCTTTTAACCAATCGCGCTTTGCCCGGGCCCGGGTAGTCCAGCCGGAGCGGAGCGTGGACGCGTGGTTTGCCTCGCCGGAGGACGCCATTATTAAGAAGATGCAGTACTACCGCGAGGGTGGATCGGAAAAGCATCTTCGTGACATCACCGGCGTGTTGAAGGTAAGTCGCGGTCAGATTGACCTGGCTTATATCCAAAAATGGGCGCGGCAGCTGGGCCTCGACGAAATATGGGCCGCGGTCCAAGAGCGGGTAAGGCCGTGCTGAACGCCGAACCATTCTGTCGGGCACTCGCGTGATAGCCGCGATAGCGGGAGGCCGGGTTTTATGATAAAAGTGTGGACCGAGGTGGAGGACACAATGCGCCATCCGCCGAATCGGGACGAATTCCAGCATTGACCGTACTGGCTGACCGCATGACTGTCCACCTTGTTTACGTAAAAGGTTTTTCCCGAGCCACACCCACCGCTATTACCAACGAACTGGCGGAACGGCTGCGCCGGCATGTACGCGTGAAAACTTACGATTATGATGATGGTGGAATTATCCATCCCCAGCCGGGCGACATTCTTATCGGCCATCACCACCCCGATCCGACTACGCTCATGGCCCGCAGCGTGAAAGCTGCCGGCTGGCGGACGAAGATTCTCATGGCCCCACTCGCCCACTCCGAAAAATTTCTGGGCTGGCACACCATAGGACTCGCACCGATTATCGAGCGAGTGGACCATTTTTTGGCCATTTGTGGAAGATACTGGTTCGATACTCTGCCCAACAGCCTCGTTTCGCACTGGGGCTATAAAATCCGCCAACTGGATCTCGCAGTTAACCGTGATCACTTTCCCCTTCTCCGCAGGAGGTGGAACACGCCGGGCCAGCGACGCTTCCTATATGTGGGGCACACCGACGCCTGCAAGGGCGTAGACTACCTGTCCGCTCTGGCTGACGCGAATCCGCATCTTCACATAGCATGGATCGGAACCGGTACAATGCCATCTCTGCGCGTCCATCCGCTGGGTTACCACCCGCTGACGGACGAGGCCACGCGGAAAACATTGCGCCATTACGACTTTCTACTCCACTGCGGGCGTTCCGATGCCAATCCGACGACCATTCTTGAGGCGGCGTCGCTAGGCCTAGTTCCAATCTGCACGCCACAGAGCGGCTACTATCGCGAAGACTGGGTGGTCAACGTCCCCCTGGATTCGGTGGGGCCGGCAAGCGCGATACTGGAGCGGTTGAACTTCGCCGGCGAATCTGAGCTGGACGAATGGCAGCGCCGGGGACAGGCCGCTCTGCGCGGACATTACAACTGGGATCGCTTTACCCGCGATGTGCTTGCCTGCATTGACTCCCCTGCGCCGGGGGAGCCGGACGATCCCGCGTGGCTCCAACGTAAGACCCTGAATCTGAGAAGGCTTGATGAGTTGGGACGCCACTGGTCGCTGCGCCCCAGCTGGGCCGGCGAGGCGAAACATGGCGTGCAGAAATGGCGCCGGCGCGCGCAACGCAGGATCAAAGGATGCCGGGAAAATAACAGGCTCCTTGGGTTCCTGCTGGACCCGCTGCGGGCGCACCGCCAACGAAGGCGCCGACGCACGCAGTAGATTTCGTGTTTGTGCCTGGCCCTCCTCGCGTGAAGGATTGAGAATGGGCGGATGTCCAAAAACACGGCGGCAGTGAGGTTGCGACGGAAAGGGTAAACGGTGCCATCGGATGACGTGAACAGCGGCCCGGGCTTCGTACGCTGCTGCCTCTTCTGGTGGGTGGTAGTTCTGACGGGCTTGGCGATTTCCGCCTACCTGTATGTGTATCTGAACGGTCAATTGGGCCACGGATTCCCCTACAATACGCTCGCCTTCATGCCGAGCGAGCGGTTTTCCGATTTCACCGCTTTTTCACAGCCTTTCCAGCATTTTGGCACGGCGCAATTCCAGTCAGGTCTGGGCAATTATCCGGCCCCGGCGGCATACGTCTACCTGCTTTTTTTTAGCTTGATTCCCGGTCATCCTTCTGCTGCGGCGGTCGCTTATGATGCGGCAGTTGCGGGCGTGGCCTGTATCGCGGTGGGATTGATGGTGTTTGCGCTCCGGCGAAACCGGTTGGTTTCGCCGGTGGCGGCAGTGCTGTTGCTGACGCTGCTGACCTCCTACCCGCTGATGTTCATGGCGGATCGGGCGAATTTGGAGGGAGCGGCGTGGGTAGCGGCGATTTTGGGTATTTGGGCCTTCGCACGCGACCGGCGCGGTGCGGCAGCGTTTCTTTTCGCGTGCGCCGCAGCCATCAAACTGGCGCCACTGGTGTTGGTGTTCCTGTTCCTGCGGAGGCGGGACTGGAGGAATAGCGTGGTATTTGTCGGCTCGTTCGTTGCCGTCAATTCGCTGGCGCTTTGGTATGCCGGTCCTTCGGTCGGCCAGTCGCTGGGGGCGATCATGGGAGGAATGCGACACCTGAGTCACGACGCGGTACTGGGCTACAGTGGTGTCCAGATGGGGGTTGACCATTCTCTGTTTTCCGTGGTGAAGCAGGCGCTGCTTGGCGTTTGCTACGTTGCCGGAACGTCGCGGTCGTTCTTCCACCGCATGATCGGTATCGGCTACTATCTGTATGTGTGTACATGGCTGGTGGCAGCGGTGGTTTTGACCCGGCGGTTTCGCCGGCTGCCCATGCTGAACTGCATCTTTGCGGCCTTCATCGTCCAGATGATTGCCCCTCCGGTGTCGTACGATTACACCCTGCTCTATCTGTACATTCCCTGGGCGCTTTTTCTGGTTGTGTTCCTGTTACAGGAGGTGTACTCCGGGCGCGCACA
>JAKCCC010000506.1 GCA_021838985.1 Planctomycetota bacterium | reverse complement strand
GACCGGGCGTATATTGGGCTATCGTTTCGTGATTCCAGCGGCACACTTCGACGCGCTGGGGCGCAGCGGCCCGTTTGGCTTGACCATCCAGCTGCCCCACTGGATCATCCCCGCAACCTATCCCGCAGTGGTCCGGTCCAGCCCCGCGTTCCAGATCGCCCGCGCCATCCTATACCGTCTGCGGCCCAGCGGATTACTGGACCTGACGGTGCGCATCCGTCGCACCGTGGAAGGCGCTGCGCCCACCGTGGAAGGGGAAATTTTATGCCGGAATCTGCGGGCGCGTTACGTGCGCTTTCCCTATCCGCTGCGCCGTCTGCAGGGCGTGATCCGTTTCACACGGCATCGAATCTTTTTCGAACACGTCGCCGGGCTTGCGGAGACTTATCCCGTGTCCCTCGACGGAGAGGTGTCGATCCATCAGGACAATGGTCCGATCGATTTGCGAATCAGCAGCGACCGGGCCTATTTCGACCAGCGCTTGGAAGCGTGCCTGCCCCGAGCCATCCAGCCCATTTGGAAACGGCTGAATCCGCGCGGCTGGGGACGGTTTATCTGCCAGGTGCGGCGCCCCGCCGGCAGCACGACGGATCCCCAAATAACGTTGCACATCTTCCCCACCGACGTCCGGGCCCGCTATATCGACTTTCCCTATCCGTTGCGCCATGTCCATGGGGAGCTGTATTTCACGGAACATCAGACCCGCGTGATCCGCCTGACCGGATGGGCGGGCCGGCACAACGTCGGGCGGGTCATTCTTACAGGCCAGGTCGACTACAGCCCCGGGCATCTGCGCCATCTGCAGCCCCACCTGCACGTGCTGGCCACGCGGATTCCGCTGACCCGCCGCCTGCTGGATTGCCTGCCCTCTCCTTACGCCCGTTGGCTCGGCACCCTGCGCCCGGAGGGTGGAAACGTGGGCCTGGACGCGGAAATCGCGCCTCCGGAGAAGCCCCACGGTGACGCCAGGGGGCGCGGCGGGTTGAGGCAAGCGGACGAATGGGGGGCGCGGCTGGTGGGCGTGGTGACGCTAAGTGACGGCGTGCTGCGGACGCCGGCACTGCCTTGGCCGCTGCGCCAGGTGCGGGTTAAAGCGCAGGTCCAAGGCCCGCGCCGTTGGACGCTGCAAGCGAGCGGCCAGACAGGCGCCAACGGCCAGGGCGCCTTCACGGCCACGGCTTCGATGGCCGCCTCGGCCAGGCACGGCGCCTTGCTTCAGGCTGCGGCGCGATGGCGCCATATCGTGGTGACGCCGGATCCCGGGCCACCGGGAGTGTTACCGGCCGCCTGGTGCAAAATCTGGATGCAAACCCGCCCGACCGGCCCGATCAGCGGCTCCGGGTCCATCACCCTGGCGTTGCTGCGGCGTTCGGGCGGCCCCGGTGCGAATGTTCGCGTCAAGCAATTTCAAGCCGTTTTCCAACCGCGGGGGCTTTCGATCGCCCCGGCGTTCCTGCCGGCGCCGCTGACGGACATTCGGGGGGTTATGACCATAGACTCGGGCGGTTGGAATATTTCCACATTGGTGGGCCAGGCGGATGGCGCGCAATGGAAACTCCACGGGCATTACCGCAACGCCGCGAAAATGATTCATCTGGCTGGTTCCGCGTCCGCCCAGAATATCGACCCGAAATGGCTGGCGGCGCTGCCAGGGCCGTGGAAAGGATCCCTGGGGTCACCGCCGCCGCAAGGCGCGTGGAGTTTAAACGTGCCGATTTTGCAGCGCAGCACGCGGAGGGCCAACTCACCGTGGCACTTCAGCGGCGTCCTGCAAATGCGCAACCTTCACCTGGCGGGGGCGCTGGCCGCGCACGTGCCAGCGGCCCAGGTGGCGCTGGCTGGAGATTGGGCCGCGGGCCATGCGATTCCGCAGGCTCAGGGGCGCTTTACCATCAGTCGTTTGACCCTGGCCAGTCAGAGCATTGAGAACTTAACGGGCGACTTTTCCTGTGATGCGGCCACGCACACCATCCTCGTGCCCGCCCTGGCCGGCCGCATTGCGGGAGGAAAGCTGGTGGGAAGCGTGGCGCTCCATGCCAATAAACGGGCGAATTACCAGGCCGAGTTTAAACTTACGGGCGCGCAACTGGCCGGCCTGCTGGCGGGGCGGAACACGCGGCCGACCGTGGCCGTTACCGCCACCCAACCAGGTTCTGGCCGGGGATTGGTCAGCGCCAACCTGACCCTGCACGGTCGACTGGATCAACCGCAAAGCCGCACCGGCCACGGAGAACTCGTGGTCCGCCATGCGAATATGTATAACCTTCCGCTGGCCATGGGGCTGCTGCAGATAGCCACCCTGCGGCTGCCCGTCAGCCGGGCTTTTCAACACGCTCAGATTGATTATCGCGTGCGTTACAACACGGTGCGGTTTACGACAATCCGCCTGCAAAGCCGGGGGATCAATGTGGTCGGACAGGGAACCCTGAATCTGGCGACACAACGGTTGAGCCTGCGGATGCTTACCGCATCGCCCACGGGTTCGCAAGTGCCGCTGTTGGGTCTGCTATTCGGTTTGGCCCGGTCCCAACTGCTGCAGTTGTACGTCGGTGGAACCTTACAACGGCCCGTAATCCACGCCATTCCACTGGAGCTGTGGATCTGGCCGTTTGAATAGAGGAAACACCGTATTTTTATGGTCGCGCCCCCGCGTTCAACACAAGATTGGTCCAGCGGTTATAGCGGCGCAGGAACGTCCGCTCCCGCAACCAGCGTTGCTGGAGTATTTGGTTGATCCGCACGGGATCCTCGGGAACACCATTTAGACGTAGGCGATATACGCGTTGCCGACCATGGCGCAACACCGTCAACTGGATGCGGGCGCCGACCGACCGA
>JAKCCC010000505.1 GCA_021838985.1 Planctomycetota bacterium | reverse complement strand
CGAATCTCACGTTGCAATGTTATTTTGGAATCACACTACTAGCGAATGCCGCGACGCTCTCAAGGACCTTCTGGTCAACGCACGCCACTGCTGGTTCCTTCGACGTAGTCCGCACGCCGGGGAGAACATGCATTTCCACGAGTTATTCCGATTAGGGCATCGATGATACTTACGCATGCAATGGTCGGCAACCGGTAACGCGCGGGCCTCCGTGCCGCCCCCGCGATATCGGTCACGCCGGAAATGCATCGCGCTATGGCGCATCAGGTATACGCAGATGGCGTGCCCACCGGCACCTGTACACGGCAAACGCCGCGACGCCTGGGCTTGGGCCCGCCTCCAACCTATAGCCGCTGAAAATACGGAAGGAAGTATTTTCTAGCAGCGTCGTCAATAAACGCTGCGTTTGTGCTGCCGTTTCTTCCCCAGAGCCAGTTTCCCTGAAGATACAGGAACTCAATCTTTTTCTTGCGGTCGGCGGGGGGGGGAACACATTTTAAAATGTCCCTCTTCCCCTGTTCTGTGAGATCCACGGGAAAATCCTCCTTGTAGTACAGGTCCCTCAACTCCAGCATCATGGGTGACCACCAGACGGCCTCGCCAGCTCCGTAGGTGTATACATGAACCGCCTCGACCTCGACAAGCCCGATTCGACGCCTGGCCTTCGGGTCGAAATCTATCACCAGGGCATGACTGTCACTGCCGAAATCGGGGTTGTGTTCCCTCAGCAGGTCTTGGGCGGTGGCCGACCAACCCTTCCCAGTAGGCTTATTTTGCTTTCGCCAGAGCCTGCAGAGTAGGCCGTCCGAACCAGCCAGCTTGTATCCCTGCTGGAGATCCGCGTACCGAATGCCCTTACCATCGCGTTCTTTCTTAAAAAGCATAAATGCCATACCGCTGCTCCTAACCCCCGTGAGGTTGATGTGGCCGAATGCACGCCGGGGAGAACATGCATTTCCACGACCTGTTCTGAATGAGGCATCAATATACCTACGCATCCAATGACCGTCAACTGCTAACGTACCGGCGCCAAAGCCGCAAAATGCGAGGCTACCGGCCGCCGCGGACAGTTATTGTCCGGCTGTGGCGCCAGCGGCGCCGGATCTTGGCTGTTTCAGGAGCTCCGGCGGAACCGTGCGGTGCAGCTGCCGTACGCGTATTGAATCACCCTCAATCCCAAGCATGGCGGAGGGCGGCTCCGTACCTGCGGTATGTGCCACAATGCATCAAAATCTTCGCGCCGCGCAAAGATTCCGATGTTCAACGGGGCGTTACCCCCGGCAGAGGTCGCCCGGGCGACTCTTCGACGCGGGGGCTATATATTTGGTTGCGGCCCGCAGGCCGCGCTGTGCATTCGCGTCAAGGATGTGCTGGAGATGTCGGCCGCGGAAAGTGCGACGGAGACGCAAATATACCCGACGCACCCAAGCCTCCGGTGAAGGGAAAGCACCGGGGCTTCAGCTCGCCCCGCCCCATGTCCGCTGGCTACCACGGCACCATCGGAATGGATGCCCCGGGTGGCAGAGCATGGGAGTTCACGCTTAGCAAATCCAGCTGGACGATACGCCAATTACCAGGACGGGGATGATCGCGCCACAAAATGCGCCAGGCGGTGACGAACGGCCCCATGTCGCGGGTTTGGGTCCACACTACCAGAAGAACCCGGGCCCGCCGGCCATGGATGCGGACCCGCAATGTGCGGATGAAATTGCTGGTGATGTGGGCCGCATCCAACCGGATGCTTATTTCCGGCCCCGCCCGATTGCGCGGCCAGGTCCCTACCACGGCCGTGGGGGCAAGAAAATGCAAAATGCCGGCGGGATTGTCATTCGCCGCCGCCCGCACCACCGCTTGATTGGCGGCAATCAACCGTTCGCGCGGGGTGACGACCAGAGCGGCGATGAGGAACCACAGCGCGGTTAGAGCGGCGATTATCGCCCCGGCCCCAAGCCAGCGGCGGTTGGCCTGATCCCACCCGCGCCAGGCCAATGCCGCGGCCACCAATAGCAATGTGGCCCAAAGGAACCAATGATTTTCAAAAAGGCCGGCCGCCCACGAATTGACCGAAGCGGGCAGACGAATCACTGCAACCGAGGCAGCCGTGGAAATCGGCTGGCCACCCTCCGCCAGAAGCGTCCGGGGAGTACACATGCCCATCGTTTAACCCGCCCTGGGGGGCTGCCGTTCCCGAGCCAGCATTTGCCGTTTGGCGGTCATGCCGCCCGGGGCGGAGAAACCGCGCATCTCGCCGGCGGCGCCGATCACGCGATGGCAACCGATGAGGACCGGCCAGGGATTGCGCGCCAATGCCGTGCCCACAGCGCGTGCCGCCCGTGGCTGGCCGACCAGTCGTGCGACTTGGCCGTAGGTAAGCGTTTGTCCGGGCGTGATGCTTGCCGTGACCGATAACACGCGTCGCTGAAATTCCGTGCAGCGTGTCCAATCCAGCCAGGTTTGCCATTGACCGGGTGGCGGGGGATGCGGTGGTCTTCGGGTCGCGCCGGGATGGTGATAATAATTCTTCAGAAAGCGGCGGACGGCCTCAAGCCAGCGCGGCCGATTCGTACCGCTGGCCGCGCCGCCCCTGGCGGCCGTTGGGAATTCCCGGCGCACGGCTCTGGCCAGCGCCAGATGATTGCGATGGGCCGGCCACAGGCGCATCAGGCGCGGCCAACCGGCTTTACCGGCCCGGGGATGGCAACACCACGCCACACCGCAAGGCCCCGCCGCAGTGCCGATCGGCGACCAAAAACATCGGGCGCTTAGATTTTGGCGGCTCATATCAACCGTCCCGGTTGCAGACATCATCCCGATCGATTATATGGAAGTTGTCCAC
>JAKCCC010000504.1 GCA_021838985.1 Planctomycetota bacterium | reverse complement strand
GAACCAAAGATGCAGGATCAGATATGCGCTTGGATAAATTCACCCTTAAGGCCCAGGAGAGCTTAGCGAATGCCCAACAGCTGGCTGCGGAGCGTGGCCACAGCGAAATCAATGGCTGGCATCTGTTGGCGGCGCTGCTGGCGGATCGTGAAGGCATTGTTCGCCCTCTGCTGGCCCGGCTGGGAGCGGATGCGGAGCACCTGGCGAGCCTGGCGGAGGCCGAACTGGGCCGCTTGCCCACCATTTCCGGCGGGGCGCCGCCCGCGCCTTCTCCGGAGCTGAACGAGGTGCTCACGACCGCCCAGAAGGAGGCGGACCGTCTAAAAGATGAATACCTATCCACTGAACATATGCTGCTGGCGCTGGCCGCAGCGCCGGGCGCCGCGCGTGCGACGCTAAACCAGCTGGGAGTGGCGCGGGAGAAGCTGCTGACGGCGCTGAAGGACATCCGTGGCGGGGCTCGCGTGACGGATCAAAACCCGGAGGATAAATACCAGGCGCTGAAGCGTTATGGCCGCGATCTGGTGGAAACAGCCCGCCAAGGCAAGCTGGACCCGGTGATTGGGCGGGATGAGGAGATCCGCCGGTGTATGCAGGTGCTCAGTCGGCGAACCAAAAACAATCCGGTGCTGATCGGCGAACCGGGGGTAGGGAAAACGGCCATTGTGGAAGGATTGGCCCAGCGGCTGTTGTCGGGAGATGTGCCGGAAGGACTTAAAAATAAACGTTTGATCGCGCTGGATATGGGGGCGCTCGTGGCAGGCGCGAAATACCGGGGTGAATTTGAGGACCGGCTCAAAGCGGTGCTCAAGGAAATAGAGCAGGCGGCCGGCGGAGTGATTCTGTTTATCGACGAGTTGCACAACGTGGTCGGAGCCGGACGGGCCGAGGGATCCATGGACGCCTCCAATCTACTCAAACCCGCCCTGGCCCGCGGCGAACTGCGCTGCGTCGGCGCCACCACGCTGGATGAATATCGCAAGCATATCGAAAAAGATCCGGCGCTGGAGCGCCGTTTTCAGCCCATCCTGGTCGCCCCTCCATCGGTGGAGGATGCCATTGCCATTTTGCGCGGCTTGAAAGAACGCTATGAAACGCACCACGGCGTGCGGATTCAAGACGCCGCGCTGGTGGCCGCGGCCACCCTGGGGCAGCGTTATATCACGGACCGTTTTTTACCGGATAAGGCGATCGATCTGATGGACGAAGCCGCCAGCCGGCTGCGCATCGAAAATGACTCCCTCCCCGCGGAGCTGGACGACGTTCGGCGGCGCCTGATGCAGTTGGAAGTGGAGCGGGAAGCGCTGAAAAAGGAAAAGGATGAAGCGGCGCGCCAGCAGCTGCAGAAGAATCAACAACAACTCGCGGACCTGCAGGAAAAGAACGCGGCGCTGACCGCCCGCTGGCAGCGCGAATCCGGCGCCCTGAAGGCCATCAAGGCTATCCGCGAAAAGATACAGACGGGGCAAACCCAGTTGGAGGAGGCCCAGCGGCAGGGGCGGCTGGAAGAAGCGGCGCGGTTGCGCTACGGGGAACTGCGGCAACTAGAAGCGGATTTGAAGCGCCAACAGAGCCAGCTTGACGCTATTCTCAAGAACGGCCAATCCATGGTGCGGGAGGAAGTCACGCCGGAAGAAGTGGCCCAGGTGGTGGCGAAATGGACCGGCATTCCGGTCGCCAAGATGCTCGAAGGGGATAAGCAGCGCCTGGGGCGCATGGAATCCTTTTTACAGCGGCGGGTGGTCGGTCAGGAAGAAGCCGTGCGGGCGGTCAGCAACGCGGTGCGGCGCAACCGCGCCGGCCTGGGTGATCCGCGGAGGCCCATCGGCAGTTTCATGTTCCTGGGACCGACGGGCGTGGGGAAAACCGAACTGTGCAAGGCCCTGGCGGAATTCCTGTTCGATACCGAAGATGCGATCGTTCGCCTTGATATGTCCGAATTTATGGAGCCGCACAGTGTGGCCCGGCTCATCGGCGCGCCACCCGGCTATGTCGGCTATGAGGAGGGCGGGGTGCTGACCGAAGCGGTCCGCCGCCGGCCGTACAGCGTGGTTCTTTTCGATGAAATAGAAAAGGCGCACCGCGACGTGTTCAACGTGCTGCTGCAGGTGCTCGACGACGGACGCCTGACCGACGGCCAGGGACGCACGATCGATTTTAAGAACACGCTGCTGGTGATGACCAGCAACATCGGCTCACAAATGATCCAGGAATTGGCGGCGAAAGAAGGCGCGGATTGGGAAATCGAGGCTTCCGTACGCGATATTCTGCGCCAACACTTTCGCCCGGAATTCCTGAACCGCGTCGATGAAGTGGTGATTTTCCACACGCTGGGCAAAACGCAGTTGGCGCAAATCGTGGACATTCAGCTTCGCCATTTGGAACAGCGTTTGGCGGCGCGCGGTTATAAGTTGCAGCTAAGCGACCAGGCCCGCAAGGAACTGGCCGCACAAGGCTATGATGTCACCTTCGGCGCCCGCCCGCTGAAGCGGCTCATTCAGCAGCGAATCGAGAATCCGCTCGCGGAGAAAATCCTCGCCGGCGAATTACCGGAAGGGGGCACGGTGCAAATTGACACCGACCGCCATGGCGGCTTCACCTTCGCTGCGGCGGCGCCGGCTTCAGCTTGAACGTAGACACGGCGTCCCGTGGCGTGCGATGCGCGATAAACGCAGCGGCAAGGCAATGCCCCGGACCTCCACTCTGTGGTGCAGGTCTCCAGACCTGCCGCCTTTTCGTTTATACTAATATTACTCTGTTAAGTAGCCACAGGCAAAAAGTTCTCAAATTCCGTTGGACAGCAGGGACAGAAGCCGCGTGAACGCACGATGAATGGTTGCATCGCGCGTAACG
>JAKCCC010000503.1 GCA_021838985.1 Planctomycetota bacterium | reverse complement strand
GATCTGCCGCCACTGCGCATCCGTCAGTTCGTATCGTCGCATCCTTGCGAACTCCTGTGTTGCGAAGGTCAGGTGCAAAAATGAGCATTATAACAATGATTCGTACTGACGGGACACGACCTAGGAAAGCGGTGGGACGCCGCTTCTACTTTGACGAACGGTACGTCTCAATAAGAGCCGTGTGTAGTATATTTGGTTGTCGGCGTAGTTCAGTCGCCACGGCGACCCGCGCTGGGTCATCCGCGGAGCCTGCCGAGTTGGCCCACCACGCGCCAGGCGTTAAAATATCGATTTTATGACCGGACGCCGAAGTAATGTTGCCGTTGGTTCAGGCTTTTTTGACGCGCTTTACCTATGTGGCGTTGTCGTTGCTGTTAATCGGGGCAGGCTGCGGCGTTCCGATTCCTGAAGATGTGCCCTTGATTTTTTCGGGCTATCTGTGCAATCCCACTCAAAGTCCCATCGCGCATCTGACCGCGGATGCCGCCCCCGCGCCGCCGCATAACCGGGCAGATGGGCCTGCCCCCGCAGGGCGGGCCGCGGCTGTGCCCCGACCGACCGTCCCGCAGGCCGGGATCATGATCTTATTTGGACTGGCGGGAATGATCGGTGGCGATAGCATCCTGTGGTTCCTGGGGCGCAATGGCCTGCGGGGACGCAACTTCATTTCGCGCCATTTGCGCAAGCTGATGCACAGCCGACGGCGGGAGAAAGTGGAGAAATATTTTCACAAGCATGGTAACTGGACGCTGTTTATCGGCCGATTTTTTCCCGGTCTGCGGGCCGTGGTATTCGCCCTCTGCGGCTTGGCCAAAATGCCGTACTGGAAGTTCGTCGCCATTGACGGTCTGGCCGGTCTATTGTTTATTCCGACGATGATTTTCCTGGGCTACCATTTTGCCGCCAACATCAATTGGTTATTCGGGGAGGCGGCGATGATCAAGCATGTGATCTATGTAGTTGTGGCGCTGGCCGCGGCGGGGGCGCTGGGCGTGTATCTGCAGCGCCGGCGCCGGGTCCGAGATCGCGCCGCCACGCCGGCGCCACGGCGGTACGAGTGACGAACTCGGGATTCGGCTATGTGCGGCATTATCGCCTACGTCGGGAATAAGGATATCCAGCCGGTGTTGCTGGAGGGGCTGAAGCGGCTGGAATATCGTGGGTATGATTCCGCCGGCATCTGCATCGGCACGAAGTCCGGCTTTTTCGTGCGCAAAGCCCCCGGGCGCATCAGCGTACTGGAGCAGCGGCTGGCGGCGGAGAAGGCGGTCCCCAGGGGTTGCGTGGGCATGGCCCATACCCGCTGGGCCACGCACGGCGCACCCACGGAGGTCAACGCCCATCCGCACACCGATGACCGGCAACAGGTGGCGGTGGTGCACAACGGCATTATTGAGAATTACGCCGCGATCAAACAGTTGCTCTCTGCCCAAGGACGGCGTTTTGTCAGCCAGACGGACACGGAAGTGCTGGCGATGCTGATCGGGCATTTCTATCGCGGCAACTTGGTGCAGGCGGTACAGGCGGCGCTGCAGGAGGTGCGCGGAACTTATGGTCTGGCGGTGATGGCGGCCAGCGAGCCGGAAACGCTGGTGGTGGCGCGGCGCGGCTCGCCGCTGCTGATCGGCGTGGGGCGGGATGAATACATCGTGGCCTCGGACGCGGCGGCGATTGTCGCCCACACCACCCAGGTGATTTATTTGAATGACAGTGAGATGGCCGTGCTGACACCGCAGCGCTTTCAGACCACCACCCTTGACAACGTGCCGGTGACCAAGCAGGTGCAGGAAGTCGAAATTTCCCTCGAGCAGATTGAGCTGGGCGGATTCCCGCATTACATGCTCAAGGAAATATGCGAGCAGCCGCAGGCGATCGCTAATTGTCTGCGCGGGCGGCTGGACCCCAGTCAGGGCCGGGTGGTCCTGGGGGGATTGACGCCGCACCTGCGCGATATTGTGCGGGCCAAGCGGATTGTCATCATGGGTTGCGGCACCGCCTGGCACGCCGGGCTGGTGGGCGAATTTTTGCTGGAGGAGCTGGCGAAGATCCCCACCGAAGTGGAATACGCCAGCGAGTTCCGTTACCGCAACCCGATTATCGAGGATCACACGCTGGTGATCGCCATCAGCCAATCGGGCGAAACCGCAGATACGCTGGCGGCCTTACGGGAAGCCCGGGAGCGCGGCGCGTTCATCCTCGGCATTGTCAATGTAGTCGGCAGCACGATCGCCCGGGAGACGGACGCGGGCATTTATCTGCACGTGGGGCCGGAAATTGGCGTGGCCAGCACCAAGGCCTTCTGCGGCCAGATTGTGGTTGAAACCCTGCTGGCGCTGAGCATCGCCCGGCGGAAGTACATGTCCCAGGACGTGCTGGAGGAATTTTTGCAGGCGTTGGACCGCATCCCCTCACAAATGCAAGCGGTGCTGCGACAAAGCGACGCCGTCCGCGCCGTGGCCGGGCAATATGCTTCGCGCGAAAACTGGCTGTTTCTGGGCCGCGGCTTCAATTATCCCGTGGCGCTGGAGGGCGCCTTGAAATTGAAGGAAATCAGCTATATCCACGCCGAGGGCCTGCCGGCCGCGGAAATGAAGCATGGCCCGCTGGCTCTGATTAATCCCGGAATGCCGGCGGTGTTTATCGCCACCCGCGGCAGCCAATACAACAAGTTGTTGGGCAATATCCAGGAGGTGAAAGCCCGCGGGGGGAAAATTATCGCGGTGGCCAGCGAAGGCGATCAGCAGATAGACCAACTGGCGGATCATGTCTTTCATGTTCCCGACACGATCGAACCCTTGCAACCGTTGTTGACCGTGCTGCCGCTGCAGCTGTTGGCCTATCACGCCGCGGTGGCG
>JAKCCC010000502.1 GCA_021838985.1 Planctomycetota bacterium | reverse complement strand
CGGCGATGTTGGAATCGATTTTCAGGGTGGCCCAACCGGTACAGTCTGGGAAGGCCAAGACGGCTTTGGCGACATGACAATTTATGGCGCGCCGAGCTTGCCTCAGGTAAAATCGTGGACCCGGCGGAGCTTTTTGGTAAAGGCTCCGACCCATGCGACCCAAGCCTTTATCTCCCTGGTAGGTGGCGCCCGCTGGGGCGACAGCGCTTTCGCCCACGTAGCTCTGACTCCGCGACCGCGTTGACGTCCTGGTGCGTTGCTCGGACGTCCCGCGCGTCGTAGTCGGTCAGGCTAAGGCCCGAGGGCAAAGCTGGCCTGATCGACCCCGTCCAGCGATACGCCGATTTCGTCCATGGTTACCACGCGGTGGATAATCCGGGACGGTTGCTCCCGCCTTGCGGACAGGTTGCGCCTGGTCTTGCCGCCGGATGGGAGCGATCTCTTCACCTGCATCAAAACCTGGAGCGGTTTGCGCTGGGCGTTCAATGGCGATGGATTCAATGAACCGCTTCCGTCCCACCTCGAAACAGGGCCGTGGATATTGGCTAAGGTAGAGCCGCCACCCTCATCGGCTATCGGCTGTAGGGCCGACGGGGGGGCGTCGGCCCTACAGGCCGCACGTAGGTCCGATGGGCCACACGGCGTTTGGCGCAGCCTGCTGGCTGGAATGATCCACGCGAAACTCTTTCCGCCGTTTTGCCCTGGTCGGTGGCATTCTGAAGTACTGGGACTTCGTGGAGATCAAGGTCTCGGCGATCGATTGGGCAGCGGGGTTATTCTTTGGGCTCGCGCCCTACCTGGACCCGGAACCTTCGCGCGCGCTGCGGGATGAGGGAATTTCCGACCCCGATGTGATTTCGGTGCTGGAGGCTATTGGCCGGGGCGCGGCGAAGGCGTCGGAGATAGCGTGCCGGCTGCGGGCCGCCCGGGCTAATCTGTCGCGGCTGCTGCAGCGACTCTTGGATGCTTCCGTGCGAAACCGGGAAATACCTTTTGGAACAAGCCGGCGCGCCGCCAAGAAGGGCCATTATACGATCCAGGATCCCGCGCTGCGTTTTTGGTTTCGGGTGTGTTCGCCACATCGAACGCGCTGACCGCACTACGGCCGGGCGAAGAAACTCCGTCTGCTGCGCGAACACGCCGCGACGGTATTGGAGGATTTCTGCCGCCAGCACCATCCCGGCGCCGCGCGTCACTGGAAGGCCGCGAAGCTGCTGTGGTGGTCACGGAGGTTAAATGGCATGGCCTCAGCGCTCGGGAACACGACGAAATGGGGCGAGGGATGGCGGTGAATTGGCAACGGTGTGCGTTGCGCAGCCGCTTCAGGGATGTCAGATTTGAGGTGCTCGATGCGACATTTTTGAACCACTTAGGCGCTTGCATTATGATGATACAATCACTAAAATGCGTGGATGAAATACAAAAAACGCCTGTTGGCGCGCAAGCTGACAAACATGCTCAAACGATTTGCGGTGGTTGTCGTCACCGGTGGCCGGCAGGTGGGTAAGAGCACGTTGCTGACCCATGAGTTGCCGGATTGGGAGGCGATTGTATTTGATCCCGTTACCGACGTCGGAAACGCCCGGCACGATCCAGATCTGTTTCTGGACAACCATCCTCCGCCTCTGATTCTGGATGAAATTCAGTACGCTCCGGAGCTTGTCGCTTCCATAAAACGGCGGGTGGATCGACCCACTACGCCGTCCACGGGAGACGGCGAGCACGCCAACACCGCCGGCCGGCGCGTCAGCCAATACGTACTAACGGGTTCACAGCAGTGGTCGGTGCTCAAGTCGATTAGTGAGTCGCTGGCGGGGCGGGCGGTTTTCCTTGATCTCGAGGGATTTTGTCTCACGGAAATTGCCCAGGCGAGCGGGGAAGATTCCTGGCTGGAACATTATCTGCGTGAGCCTCGTGAATTCCCGGCCTCTGCGCCGCCACGGTTGACGCTCAGCCGCACGTTATACGAGCAGCTTTGGCGCGGTTTTTTACCCGAAACGGATACCTTGGAGCTGGATTGGATCGCTGATTTTCATCGGGCGTACTTGCGTACGTACATTGAGCGCGATGCCCGGCTGGTTACCGACGTGAGCGACTGGCAGCAGTTTGGACGGTTTGTGCGCCTCGCCGCCGCCCTGACGGCGCAGGAGATCAACCATAGCCAGTTGGGCCGTGAGTTGGGCGTTACGCCACAGACGGCCCGACGTTGGTTGGCCACGCTCCAAGCGACGTTTCAATGGTATGAAGTTCCCGCCTATCACGGCAATACCGTCAAACGTATCGGTTCCAAACCGAAGGGATATCTGGCGGATACCGGGCTGGCATGCAGCCTACAGGCCATTTCCACGCCTCAAGCGTTGGCGGGCCATCCGCTCGCCGGTGCTCTGTTTGAATCCGCGGTGGTCGCGGAAATTCGCAAACTGGCGGGGACATTGGCGACACCCCCCGTTCTATATCATTGGCGCAGCCAGGGGGGAGCCGAGGTAGACCTGCTGCTGGAACGCGACGGAACGTTTTTCCCAATCGAAATCAAATTGACTTCGCATCCTTCTTCCCGGGACACCCGCGGCATTGATGCCTTTCGCGCCACCTATCCCCATCTGAAGATTGCCCCCGGCCTGGTCATCGCTCCTGCGGCGCGATTCGAACCGCTTTCCAGGCACGTCTGTGCCCTGCCCTGGGACTGCCGCTGATTCAGATGTTTGCAGATTTGGAATCAATTCCTATCTATAATGTAAACTAATGATTCCGCGGCTCTACGCCAATCTCGTCCGGCAACGTCTGGCGAAATTTCCCGCCGTGGCCATCCTCGGACCGCGCCAATACGGCAAAACGACGCTGGCCCGCCAGTTCGG
>JAKCCC010000501.1 GCA_021838985.1 Planctomycetota bacterium | reverse complement strand
GCGCCAGGGTAAGGTGCGGTATTTCGGCGTATCCAATTTTTCGCCAAGTTTCCTGCGGGCGTTGCAATCCGCCTGGGCTATGCCGCTGGCGGTCAACCAGGTGGAAATTCATCTGGGGCGGCTGGATGCTTTAACGGACGGGACCCTGGATCAATGCCTGGAGCGGAACCTTACGCCGCTGGCCTGGAGTCCGCTGGGCGGCGGATTCCTCGGAACGGGCGGCACGGTGCCGGACAACCATCCCCGCCGTGACGCCATGAAAAATCTGCTGCAGGTGATGGAGGCGTTGGCCGCCGAACTGGGCGTTTCCCGAACGGTGCTGGCCCTGGCCTGGCTGCTTACGCATCCGGCACACATTATCCCCATCGTCGGCTCCTGCAACCCCCTGCACATTCGTGACGCCGCCCGAGCCGATGACGTGGCCTTGTCGCGGGAGCATTGGTACAAGCTGCTGCTGGCGGCGCGCGGACAACCCTTGCCGTAGACCGCACCGCGCCTGCCCTGTTCCAGGGCCTTCAACAATATCAGCCCCTGAAAAGTCGGCGCAAGCTGACCTTACTGGCTGCGAATGCTGATGATCTTGGGCATGGTCATCGGGGTTCCAGCGCGGCGGTCTTTCAAGGGCGTCGCGGCAATTTGATCGACCACCTCCCAACCGCTGATCACGCAGCCGAAGCAGGTGTATTGGCCGTCGAGATGCGGGGCATCCGCGTGCATGATAAAGAACTGGGAACCGGCGGAATCGGGATCGCTGGACCGGGCCATGCTGATCACGCCACGCACGTGCCGGCGGTCGGAGAACTCCGCTTGGATCCGATACCCCGGCCCACCGGTGCCATTCCCGCGCGGGCAACCGCCCTGAATCATAAAACCCGGCAGAATGCGATGAAAGCCCAAGCCGTCATAAAAGCCCTTATTGGCGAGCGTTAAAAAGTTGTCGACGGTTTTCGGGGCCACCTCGGGCCACAGTTCCAATTCGATGATTCCCGGCCCGGTTTCGAGACGCACCCGCGGTTTAGCGGTTGGGTTTTCCAGGCTCATGCGGAATCTCCTGCTGCCAGCTTCCAGCCGTCGCTTAATGCACGGACGTGGCTTCGCCCCCACCGATGGTTTCGCGCATCTGGGTATCGGCCTGAATATTTTTCATGCGGTAGTAATCCATGATCCCCAGATGGCCACTGCGGAAGGCGTCGGCCATGGCCAGGGGTATCTGAATTTCCGCTTCGATCACTTTGGCGCGGTTCAGCTGCGCCAGCGCCTTGTTTTCCTGTTCGAGCGCCACCGCCAGGGCGCGGCGCTTTTCCGCCTCGGCCTGGGCGATATTTTTGGTCGCCTCAGCCTGCGCCGTCTGCAGCTTGGCGCCTATGTTTTCACTGACGTCAATGTCCGCGATGTCGATGGAAAGTATCTGGAAAGCAGTGCCGGCGTCCAGCCCTTTGGCCAGCACCGTCTTGCTGATCATGTCCGGTTGTTCCAACACGTGTTTATAGGTATCCGCCGAGCCGATGGCGGCCACGATGCCTTCGCCGACGCGGGCGACCACGGTTTCCTCCCCGGCGCCGCTGATCAACTGCCGCATGTTGGTGCGCACCGTCACCCGGGCCTTCACGCTCAATTGGATGCCATCCTTAGCCACGCCTTCATGGGTCTGCCGGCCGCTGTTGGCGTTGGGTACGTCGATGACGCGGGGATTGACGCTGGTCTGCACCGCTTCCAGCACGTCGCGGCCCGCCAGATCAATGGCCGCGGCCTGATCCCAGGGCATTTCGATGCTGGCGCGATGGGCGGCGATCATGGCCCGGGCCACGTTGGGCACGCGCCCACCGGCCATGAAGTGGGATTCCAGTTGGGGCGTGGTGATTTGCAGACCCGCCTGCACCAGCGACACTTTCGCCTTCGTGATGACATTGGCGTCGACCCGCCGCAAACGCATGCCAATCAGGTTCCAGATGCTGATGTCCGCGCCGGCGGTAAGCGCCTGCAGCCAGAGCTTAAATACGTTGCCCACGGTCACCAACACCACCAGCACCACGATGGCGATGATGATTAACAGCACGATCAGGCCGACGCTGACACCCGCGGCGCCCAGGACCTGCACCACACCGGCATTTAATAGCTGTTCCCACATGCTGGTTCCTCCCAAACCTTGTAAACGGCGACAGGCTCACAGCCGACAGAATAGGCGGCCCCGCCGGGGCTGTCAATAGAGCTGCCCGGGGCTGATAGGGTGGCCCTGTTGGGGAGGAGGCTCGGTGGTGCTGGCGATGCGGGGCGGGGCGGCGATCCCCCCCGGCTGGAATGGATTCGCCAGGTGCTCCATCCCCAACGGCGCTTTAGTTCTGGTGCAGCGCCCGCAGTTCTTCGGGGCTGGCCCGGCCCTGAATGAAGCGCTGGACGCGCTCTTCCGGACAGGACCGCAACTGCTGGGCCGTTCCCCGGAATACAATTTTTCCATCCAGCAACATCACAATCTGATCCGCCACCTTCAGAGCGCTGGTCATATCGTGGGTCACCACGATTCCGGTGACTTTTAAATCCCTTTTTAACTTCAGGATCAGCTCGTTGATGATATCGGCGCGGATCGGATCCAGACCCGTGGTCGGCTCATCATAAAGCACCACCTCCGGATGCATGGCGATGGCTCGGGCCAGGGCAATCCGCTTCCGTTGGCCGCCGGACAGATCGGCGGGCATTTTCAGCTCGGTGCCACTTAGGCCGATCACCGCCAGCGACTCGCGCACTACGCGCCGGATCTCCTCTTCCGACTTGTCGCTCTGCTCGCGCAACGGAAACGCAACATTGTCGAACACCGTCATGGAATCAAACAACGCCCCCAGTTGAAACAGGAAACCAATGC
>JAKCCC010000500.1 GCA_021838985.1 Planctomycetota bacterium | reverse complement strand
ACCCGGCTGGCGATCAGGCTGATCGCTCCTGGCTGGCGAATAGCGCCGCCTGACGCGGCAACCGAAATATCCACCTTCTGCCCGAGCCGCAGTTGTCGCGCCTCGGACGGCAGCACGCTTAACTTCACCTGGGTGGCATGCATAGGGAGGCAATCCATCAAGACGGCGCCGCGCGGTTCGAGCTGGCCCGGAACCGCCGGAGTGGCCAGCACAATGGCCTCCTCGGGCGCCCGCACAATTATCGGCGGTCCAATCCCCAGGCGCCGCAGCGCGGCGAGCCGGAGGGAAGCCGCAACCAGGGTATTCCGGGCCGCGACCACATCCGACTCCGTAGCAAATTCAAGTCGGCGTTTGGCTTCAGTCAGGCGCAGTTGCACGGCCGCGAGGTTCACGAGGTTTTTGGCCTCGGCCAGCTTAAGCCGTTCGGCCGGGCTGGCCTGAATCCGCAGCAGGGGTTGGCGGGGCCGGACCCGCTGCCCCCGGACCACATACCGCTTCAGCACACGCGAGGCGAAGGCCACGGAAAGACTTTGTTCCGAACGAGGGTTCGCCACGACGGTGCCGTAGGCGGTGCTGGACCGGAAAATTTTCCCCCAGCGAATCGGCACGGTTTCAACCGTGCTCACACGGCTGGAAACGCTTCCGCTACGGCCGGCCTCGCCGCGCGGAGGGCCGCCCCATTTCGCCAGGGCGTAACCCAAGGCCATTGCGAGCACCAGTATCAGGACCATCACCATAAAGGAAACCAAACGTTTCATGGAGTTTCTCCGCGGTGGTTAAAGACTTCGGTTGGGGGCGCCCGTTTCGTAAAAAAGTCGTCGCCGGAGGCCAGCTCCAAGGCGATCAGATTCTGGGCGAGCTGGTACTGTAACTGCAGCAACCGAATCCGCGCGCGCTCCCGTTGCTCCACGGCGTCGGCATATGCGCCGATGTCGAGGCTGTGCGCCTGCAGGCCCTGCCGCGCCCGGCTGGCCAGGTCATCGTATTTCCCGACCGTCGATTGCGCCTGGCGGATTCGCCTCCGCAGCGACCGGATGTTCACCACGGCTTGGCCGATGTCGGAACGGGCGCTGAACACCCGCGCCATGTAATGGTCATAAAGTGTCTGTCGCGTCGCCCTGGCCTGGGCGATCCGGCCCTGGTTGCGGTCAAAGATCGGCAAGTCGATGCTTACAGCGAAGCCGGTCCGGTGGACGTTGTTAACATCGCTGGCCTGCTCGAAGCCGATGTTGACACTGGGGAATTGCCGGAGCACCGCGGCGCGTAACTGCTCCTGCTGGCTTTGATAGCCCATACGCAGCGCCAACAAATCCAGACGCCGGCTGGCTACCGTCTGTTCGAGCTGCGCCACGTTCGGCAGGCGGGCCGTCGCCGGCAGGCGGACGGAATGACTCAGCGTGAATACCGTACCCGGCGGCAGGCCCATCACCCGCGCCAAGTCCGCTGCGCTTCGTTGGAGCCGTTGCCGCGACGTGAGCACCAGGGCCTCGACGCGTTGGTTGGCGTGAAGCGCCAGCCCCAGATCAAATAGGGTGACCAGCCCCAGCGTGCTGGCGCGCCGGGCCAGTTGGTAAGTCCTGCCAAGTTCCCGTTGGGCGCGGCGGGCTTCCCGCAGCTGCGCCTTCGCCGCGGCGATGGCATAGACCGCCAGCCGGGCCGCCTCGGCGGTTTGCCATTCCCGCCAAGCCACCTCCAGATCCACCTGCTGGAATTGGTAGCGCGCCGAACTTATCCGCGCCTGGCGGTCGATCAGTTGCCGGAGGTTCCAGCTCACGCCGATTCCGTACGGACTGAAGGTGTCGGTGCGGTAGCCCCCCGTCACCAGACCCGCGCTGGCGGTCAGTTGCGGGTTGGTCAGAATGCCGCTCTGCAGCAGTTGAGCGGACGCTTCACCGTGGGCGTCACGGAGGGCACGCAGGGATGGATTCAAAATCAGCGCCAACGCCGCCGCCCGGTTGGGCGTGATGGCCTGGGACGGCGCAAGCATGGTTTTCGGAAATTGCTCCGCACTGGTCTTTTCGACCGCCACGCGGAGTTGGCGCCAGGGAGGAATTTTAAGCGCCTGTGCGACCGCGCCCGGAGTTAGCGGCCGGCTGTGATAAGATTGACATCCCGCCGGCAGCAACAGCACGAGCGCCGCCACCCAGGCCAGTTGGCGCGGCGGAGGAATGCCACGCCAATAACCATGATAAAACTTCATGCCGTGGTTCCAGAGAAGATCGGCCTGTGGGGAAACTCCAAGCCTGGCGCGCGGCCAAAGCGTGGTGCGCGGCGGCGGCTCCGCCGTGGCGCAACGGAGGGCAGGAATCCGGGTATCAGATCAGCAAGGCGCAATGTAGGCTAAACAGCGCGCCTTGGCCCCGATCGAGCGGGCGTTGATTGTCGAATTGGGAATGAACGGCGCCCGCTTGGGGAATCATGGCTGACGATGCTGGAACACGTTGTAAAACGGTCCCGTAAATGCGGCTTTTGGCCGGCGTCGCAAAATTAGGCCAGCCGCATAAGGCCGCTGGTCTGTGCGGGCAGGCGCAGGGATGGGGGCGGCTCGGCGTTGGGCTCGGACCGCCCAACCCCATGGCGCGGACTTCACCGGCGCGGGATGAAACCAACCGCGCCGCGGACGCGGCGCGTGCGGCGACACCCCCGCCATCAGCATGGGAACATGGCCTTGGCGGCCACGCCAAGGTCATGGCGAGCAATATCGCAACGAGGGACGATATTTTCATCGCGTCAATTCTAGCGCCGCCGGGCGCGCGGGTCAAGCCGCGGCGCCTTACCCGGGGGCTGGGCTGCGGCGGGGCCGCTGGCTCGACGGCACAGCGAAGTGTGCCCACCGTGGCGGAGCTTCGACCTGCTGCGG
>JAKCCC010000499.1 GCA_021838985.1 Planctomycetota bacterium | reverse complement strand
CGCCCGAGCTTTGGCCGCGCAACAGGGCCTGCGCCATATACACGGCTATGATGATCCCGCCATTATCGCCGGCCAGGGCACGTTGGGCCTGGAAATAATGCAGCAGACGCCGCAGGTGGACGCGGTGCTGGTTCCCATCGGCGGCGGCGGCCTGATCGCCGGCGTCGCGCTGGCGATCAAATCGCTTCGGCCGACCGTGCAGGTGATTGGTGTGACGGCCGCCCATGCCCCGGCGTTCAGCGTGGCCTGGCAGGGAGGGCGTCCCCTGCCGGTGACACCGCGGGCGACGCTGGCGGACGGACTGGCGGTCGGGCAGGTCGGGGAATTATCTTTCGCTCTGGCTCGGCCCCGGGTGGATCGGATCGTGACGGTAACGGAAGATGAACTGGCGCTGGCCGTGCTGCGCCTGCTGGAGTTGGAAAAAAGCGTGGTGGAAGGCGCCGGCGCCGCCCCGTTGGCGGCCTGTCTGGGCGGTCATTTGCCGGAGTTAACGGGCCAACACGTGGTGCTGGTGCTTTCCGGTGGGAATATTGATCCGGCGGTGTTAGGCCGGGTAATCGACCGGGGCATGGTCGCCGACGGGCGCCTGTGCCGTTTCACCGCGGCCATCAGCGATCGGCCCGGCGGCCTGGCCCGCTTTGCCGCCCTCATCGCCTCCACCGGCGCCAGCATCCGGGAAGTGGCCCACGACCGGGCCTTTTCCGGGGCGGATGTCTCGGCCGTCAATGTCATCTGCACCGTGGAGACAAGCGACCGCGGGCACATCCAGCGTCTCTATGCCGCGTTGCGAAAGGCCGCGGTGCGTTTTACGCCGTTTAATCCAGATTCATCGTAAGCAGAAATTCGCGGTTGGTGGGCTTTTTCTCGAGGCGGTTCTTAAGCAGTTCCACCGCTTCGATCGGATTCATGTCGGAAAGAACCTTGCGTAAACGGTACACCAGCTCCAGTTCGCGCTTATCCAGCAGCAGTTCTTCCTTGCGGGTGCCGCTGGCGGCGATGTTGATGGCGGGATAGGTGCGGCGCTCCACCAGCCGGCGGTCCAGGTGCAATTCGCTATTGCCCGTGCCCTTAAATTCCTCGAAGATCACTTCATCCATCTTCGAGCCGGTATCCACCAGAGCCGTACCGACGATGGTCAGCGAGCCGCCTTCCTCAATGTTGCGGGCGGCGCCGAAGAAGCGCTTGGGTTTCTGCAGCGCGTTGGAATCCACGCCGCCGGTGAGGATTTTGCCGGAATGCGGCACCTCGGTGTTGTAAGCGCGGGCCAGGCGGGTAATGGAGTCGAGCAGGATCACCACGTCGCGGCCGTATTCGACCAGGCGGCGGGCCTTTTCAATCACCATTTCCGCCACGCTGACGTGCCGGCTGGCCGGTTCGTCAAAGGTGGAGCTGACCACCTCGGCCTTGGTGGCGCGCTGCATCTCGGTAACCTCTTCCGGGCGCTCATCGATCAGCAGAATGATCAAGTATACATCGGGATGGTTGGCCGTAATAGCATTGGCGATCTTCTGCAGCAGCACCGTTTTGCCGGTGCGCGGCGGGGCCACAATCAACATGCGTTGCCCCTTGCCGATCGGCGTGACCAGATCCACAATGCGCATGTTGATTTCGCTGGCGTTGGTTTCGAGGAACAGCCGCTTATCCGGATGCAGCGGGGTTAAATCCTCGAAATTCACTTTTTCCGGAAGCAGATTGGGATCTTCAAAGTTGATCGCCTCGACGCGCAGCAGGGCAAAGTAGCGCTCCGATTCCTTGGGCGGTCGAATCTGGCCGGTGATGATGTTGCCGTTGCGCAGGCCGAAGCGGCGAATCTGCGAGGGCGAAACGTAGATGTCATCCGGCGAGGGCAGATAGTTGTATTCGGGGGAGCGCAGAAAACCGAAACCGTCCGGCAGTATCTCCAGCACCCCCTCGCCGACCATCAAGCCGTTATCGGTGATGCGCTTCTTGATGATCTTGAAAACGAGGTCCTGTTTTTTTAAGCCGATGTAGTCCTCGACCGCCTCTTTCTTGCAGATCTCATGCAGTTCGGCGACGGTCATCTTCTGCAGGTCGATCAGATGCAGTTCGCCGCGTTTGATCTGCTCATATTTCTGATGCGTTTCCTCATCGTAGATCGTGCCGTCTTCGGACATATCGATACCGGTCGCGGCGCCCACCATGATCGAGCCGTCAAAGGCCGGCTTACGGTCTCCGTCCTGGCCGGCGGGGGGCGTCTGCACCGCGGTGGCCGCGGGCGGCTCACTGGCCGGCGCTTCCGTCGCCACCGCCGGTTCTGGCGCTTCACGCACCGCCGTCGCGGTGGAGCCGGATTCTTCCGCCGGTGCTGCCGCCGCCGTCTTCTTACTTCTGCTTACACGTGCCATGGTTGGCCTCCTGGAAAAGATGTTTTAGTGGAATCAATACCGCTTATCAGGCGTCCCTGCCTGATCCGGCGGCACGTTACCGCTGGCCGCCCGCCTGAATCTATCGGTATCACAGTTTTAAAATGGATGTCATCCACGCCCCAAGGGGACGCGCCGTGAAGCTCATCTCACCCTGCCTATATTATTAGCCGCGCCGGCCCCATATTCAAGTCCACTTCTCGAAAGCAGTTCCTTAAGCCCTGCGGACACTCTTCCGAGGCGAGTCTTCGACCTGCGGATGACGAAAATGGCGTCAATCTCGTGGCTATAGCCCGGATCGGAGAATCGCCTTGGGTAGGCCTGGTCGGCGGTGGTGTCTCCGAGGAAAACCAGTTCCGCCATTTTCAGAACAGGTCCAGCGAGATCTCCGGCCTTGCTCCCATATCCCATGGCGCCTGCGAACACCGAAAATAGCGCCAACTCCGTGTCCATGGCCCCGGTCGAAGAGCCGCCGT
>JAKCCC010000498.1 GCA_021838985.1 Planctomycetota bacterium | reverse complement strand
CGATAATTACTAGCACGGCAAAGCCAAACAGCAGCTGGCATTTCGCAGCCAGAGATATGGTCAGCTCGCGTTTGGCCATTGAGAACCGTTAAGCAATCTGCGATGGTAGCTCGAACGCAGCGCCGCATAAAAACCCAGGATGGCGCCCGTCATGCCCGCTGCGACATAGGCGATCGGAAGACCGCGGACGAGGTAAATCGGCCAGCCATACACGACCAGCCGTGGAACCTGGCCCGGAAGCGCCGCCGCGGAGGCCAGAGGGCTGGCGGCCAGAAGATAACCGGTGGCAGCCGTCGCAGGCACGGCCAGCCAGATGCTCCACGTGGAAGCCCCGGGAATCGTGCGGCCGGTGGCAAACGCGGCGACAAAAAAAGCGGCAAAGCATGCGAACAGAACTTGCCCCACATCCTGGGATTGAAGCAATACCGCCAGAATTGCCCCCGCCAACAGGCCGGTTAACAAAAATCCAGCCACCTGATCAAGCCAACGGCCCGGCGACGCCGCAGTCGCCGATTTCGTGCCGGCCAGAAGCACCCGCCCCGTGGAAGGAAAACCTGGCCGCCCTGCCCCGACCGCTCGCCACGGCGCCGCCCCCGGAACACCCAGCAGCGCCGGCCAATCCTGATGCCGCGAAAACCAGGCGAAGACCAGCCGGCAGCAAACCTCGCCCAGCAGAATAAAGATCAGCCAAAATCCACATTGCAGCAGCAAGTTGTGGAAAACGCCGCCGGAAGCGGCAGGATCCAGCAGCAGGGGCTGGATCCCACCCCAGCGGACCGCCAGGGCCATCAAGCCGGCGTTGGCGATGAACAGCCCGGCATGGGGCATGTCACACCAGGTCACGAGCGTTCCCACCGCCAGCGCCAGCACCAGGGCGACGAGAATCGCCCCTGCGGCGAACCCGGAAACCGCCGGCCCCCAGGACAACGCCAGTGTCCCATCCAGCTCCGGTGCCGGCACGCTGTGCGTGCCAACCCATAGAAATATCGCCGCGGCCATGACGATGCCCACCAGATAGCGAAGCTCACGCAGGAAAATCCGCGCCCCCATGGGTACCGCGTGGTCGCCCGGCCTGGGGTTTATGGTTTTGTTAAAAGCGGTATCCTGCGACATAGTCGGCCTGTTTGAGACTCCATGAATCGAACAACCTTCGACAAGTCCCGTGCCGGCTATTATATAGGTAACCGTTCACGGACCGCACCTGGCCCCGCGCCACGCCCGATGACCATCGGGAGGGCAGTGAGGTATCATGCGGCCTGTGTTTCATAGCCTGGAGGTCGCCGTGGGCGACTAAACTGCAATGGCGGGCGGGAGCCGCCCCCGTCCCGATAGTCCCGATGGACATCGGCAGACCTGTGAATGGTTTTTTATATAGTCGGACTGGATTGGGGAGCAGCGACACGTGCCAATAGTATGCTGGCCAGGGTGTGGCCATAAATTGTGGCTCAACGTGGTAGGTCGAAGATCCGCCCCGGTGGACCCACTCCGATGTACCGTCCTCCCGCCGCTGCGACGCCGCGGGCGGTACGGCAACCGATCCCGCCTTCGAATACGCGGGATAGGATCGTGCCTGCTACCGCCACAATTTATGGCCACGCCCTGCTGGCGACATGGTGGGACGCGGTGGCGCGCTGTAGCGTTAGGGGCGCTGTTCACCTGGGTGAGCGCCTCGGTGAGCGCCGCTCCAGTGGTCCGCTCCACCCCACCGCCGCCGGCGAACCTTTCCGCCCACCCCCACCCGCAAACTCTGGTCCAACCTCTTAAAGTTTCGCCCTCCTCCGGCCGGGCCAGCGGTCTGCCGGTGGCCGCCGTGCGAACCAACGCAATCTCCCGGCTCGCCACGGCAATCCGTCCGATCCCCGCGCCGCCAGCCCTGCACGAAGGCATGATGATCGTCCATGCCGCGGGCATTCTGGTGCCCGCGCCGGGGGCGCGGTATGCGCGTTTCCAGTTTATCCTTCCTCCGCGGCGCTGGCCGCCGCGGGTAAGACTGTTACCCTGTCTGGCCCTCGCCGCCATGCAGGCTGCCGCGTCCAAGCGCCGCCACGCCATTTTCGTCATCGACGGCCAAGTCATGGTGTACAGGGGGAAAATCTACGTCTTGCCTTCGGCCAACATTCGCTGGCGCTGGACGCCACGGGGATCGACCGTCCGTGCGGGACCGCACCCGGCAATCCAGATGGGCACGGCCGGCGCCGGCAATCCCGATTGGGTGTTACGCAGCCTCCTTAGGCACCACCTCCAGCGGCCGTTGGCCGCCATGAATCCAAGTCGAGCGGCCACACAGGTAAAGGCGATTCTGCCGTCGCCCGTGCCTGGAGCGCCGCTCACCTGGCCAGCCCGGCCGCAGGAAACCTATTTATGGAATCGCCGCGGTCGTCTGCTCTACAATCCGGCGGACCAAGACTGGTTACTGCAACTGCGCGCGCCCGACCATCTCCTACCCGGCGCCACGTTGATCCTGTTGCCCTGCCGCCTGCTGGCGGTGATGCGCCGACGGGCCGGCGCGAGGGTCAGCCCCATGACGTTTCGCGTCAGTGGCCGGATTACCCAGTACCGGCATCGCAATTATCTGTTGCTGACCTACGTGCGCGTGTTCCATAACCTGGGCCGGTTTTAACCCGCGTGGGCGCCGCCTTCAGCGCGGCGTTTAAGATTCACGATCGCCTGCATGATCGTCTCGGCCACGTGCTGCAATACTTCGCGCTCCCCATGCCGGGAGCGCCATTCGTCAAACCGCAGGGGCGCGCCGAAATACACCCGCACATTGGCGCGGCGGAAATAATCGTCCGCCAGCGACCGGTGCCGACGGGTCCCGTGGATATACACCGGCACCACCGGCGCTCCGGAAAGCAGGGTCAGCATGG
>JAKCCC010000007.1 GCA_021838985.1 Planctomycetota bacterium | reverse complement strand
CCAGCTTTGGTGATTTTTGGGCCGCCATCGCCGCCAACGGAAAGGGACGACCAGCGCCCGGGACGGGAAGATCGCTTTTATGAAACCCGCTGTTTTGAGAATGGCAGCGCGTGCCGCCGCGGCCAAACGGGCGGAACGTCTTTTCCAGATTGAGCCTATCGGCATAATCCACAGCCCTTTCCGCATCGCGGCCGGTACGCCGATTCAACCTGGTGCCGCTCGTAGCGCCGCCGGGACGGTGATCATTCGGCCGGCCTTGGTTCCGGCCTTGAAAGACTTGGACGGCTTCGAGCGCATCTGGCTGATTTACCGGTTCCATCGGGCCCGCTTCGATCGGTCAAAGTTAACCGTGATCCCGTTTCTCGACGAGGTTCCCCACGGCGTGTTCGCCACGCGGGCGCCCAGCCGCCCCAACGCCATCGGGCTATCGGCCGTCCGGCTGATTTCCGTACGCCGCAACGAGCTGCTGATTGCTGATGTGGACATCCTCGACGGAACCCCGCTGCTTGACATTAAACCCTATGTCCCCCAGTTTGATGCTTTTGCCACAGCTCGCTGCGGCTGGCTGCAAGGCCGAAACCTCGGCGGAAACACCGCCGATCAGCGCTTTACCCCAAGCCGAGCGTTTCACCACAGAGCACATGGAGATTGTTGAAAATGAAGTGCTCACGGAATTTTTCAGGTGCCGCAGTGTGTTTAAGGAAGAATATGTTGTATCCCGTCTGTCTATTTCTCCGTGCCAGCATCCTTCAAAATCTTTGCGCCATGCGAAGATTCTTGTTCGTCCTCAGGGCAGCCTGTTCGGCGGCGGACCGCTACCCCCGGCTTAGGTCGCTCGGGCGACTCTTCGACGCGGGGGCTATATATTTTCGTTGCCGGCGTAGTTTAGTCGCCACAGCGACCCGCGCGGGGATCCCTGTGCACTCGGTGGCTTGCTGGTGAGAACATCTGGCCCACCGACGAAACCATGGCCTAAGCGAAGGCGGGCGAAGTCTTACCAGTGAAAGGAAGATTTTATGAAACGGGTCATCAAACGCATCGCCCGCCTGGTCGTGCTGCTGGTGGTCTTAGCCGGGGCGGCTTATGGCTTCTACCGCTGGAAATTGGCCCAAAAGCACGGCCCGATTACCAATGTCCGCCTCTACGGCAACATGGACGAACGCGATGTGCAGCTGGCATTTAAGGAATCCGGACGTATTACCCGGGAACTGGTGCACGAGGGCGACACGGTAAAAAAAGGGCAACTCGTGGCCACGCTGGATACCGATTGGCTGGTACACCAGGTGGCACAGGCCCGGGCGGTGGTGGCGGAGCAACAACAGGTGTGCCTGCGTCTGCGACATGGCAGCCGCCCGCAACAAATAACGCGGGATCGGGCGCTTTACGCGGCGGCCAAGGCCCAGGCCGCCAATGATCGGGTGAATTTAGACCGCTATAAAAAGCTGCTGGCCACCGGTGATATCACGACTATTCAATATGATAATGCTCGGGCGTTGTGGACGGTGGACCATCAGAAGGCCCAGGCCGCGCGCGAGGTTCTGCGGCTGGCGGTGCTTGGCCCACGCGTGGAGGATATCGCCGAGGCCAACGCCAGGCTTCACGCGGATAAGGCCCAGTTGGCCCTGCTGGAGCAATATCTCGCGGATACCCGGCTGACCAGCCCCGTGGCGGGTGTGGTGCGGACCCGCATCCTGGAACCCGGCGATATGGCCACGCCGCAAACGCCCGTTTACACCATCGCCATTATGAACCCGAAATGGGTGCGGGCCTACGTGCCCGAACCGGAGTTGGGCCTGATTCATCCCGACGCATCGGCTTGGATCACCGTCGACAGTTTTCCCCACCGGAAATTTCCCGGGTGGGTTGGCTTTATTTCGCCCATTGCCGAATTTACCCCGAAAACCGTGGAAACCACACAACTGCGCACCAGCTTGGTTTACGAAGTGCGTGTTTATGTGAAAGATCCGCACGACCGGCTGCGTTTGGGAATGCCCGCCACAGTGGAAATTCCGGTCAGGAGCGGGCGGCCGGCCGCCAAGGAAGTGCGAAAATAACCCGCCGCGAAAACACGGGGCGCCGGGAATTTGGGCTTGGGGATTAATTGGTGGAGCGGAAGCCCTCGTCGACCTAGCCTTAGGGAATCCCAGACCGGAAATATCACCCCGCTCCACCGCTTACGCTCCGGGCTATGAAAAAGTAACGGCGGGATTTTCAGGATATCCGAGGTTCAAATGGACGTTCCGGCGTCAAATTCCGTAGTTCTCTGCCGGGCGGTGTGTAAATCGTTCCGCGGCCAAGGTCACGCCGCCAGGACGAAAGCCCTCGACGGCGTAGCTTTGACGGTGCCAAAGGGGGCGATGGTGGCGCTGGTGGGACCCGACGGCGCCGGAAAAACCACCCTGATTCGATTGATCATGGGTTTGATGCCGCCGGATTCCGGTGAAATTACCGTGCTGGGACACAACATCGTCCAATCACCACACGCCGCGGAATCGAGCGTCAGCTACATGCCCCAGAAATTTGGTCTGTATGAAGATTTAACCGTGCAGGAAAATCTTGATCTATACGCGGATCTGCATAACGTATCGACCCGGGAGCGCCGGGGGCGTTATCCGATATTGTTTTCCATGACCAATCTCGGGCGGTTTAGCGATCGTCTGGCGGGCCGGCTATCCGGCGGCATGAAACAAAAGCTGGGCCTCGCCTGCGCCCTGGTGCAATCTCCACGCCTGTTGGTGCTGGACGAACCGACGGTGGGTGTGGATCCGGTTTCGCGGCGGGAGTTGTGGAGCATTTTGCTGGACCTGGTTAAAAAACAGTCGCTCACCGTGTTGGTCAGCACGCCCTATCTGGAGGAGGCCGAGTTTTGCGGCCATACGGTGGTGATGTTTCAGGGCAGGATTTTGGCCGAAGGCGCGCCGCAGGCGGTGGCGGATTATGCCCGGCAACGCACGTTTCACCTGGCGACTCGGCCGGGGGTTCAACCGCGGCGGGTTGCGGCGGCATGGCTGACCAATTCCGCCGTGGTGGATGCCGTCCCCGAAGGTGGCCAGGTGCGCGTGGTTTTTAAAACGCCAGCCGGGGCCACGGCCACGCCCCCATCCCTTCCTGACGAGCCAGGATTCCGGGACGCGGAACGCCAGGTTACGGTTTTCAAAGAGGTTCAACCGCATTTCGCCGACGGTTTTATGGTGCTGTTGCGGCAGGCGATGGCGCGTCCGCCGAGCGGAGCGCCCCAACCACCCGATGCCCCCTCCTCCTCCGCAGGCCGCGTAGGTGGAATGAACGTAGCTCCATGGGAAAGCGCGGGGCGCCCCGGCCATGAACCGGCCCCGGCGCCAGCCGCCGCGCCCCAGGTGCCCGCCGTGGTACTACCGCTGATGCCGTCGCGGGATCTTCCGGCCAGCCCTGGTGGCGGCGCGCCGCTGCCGGCGTCGGCGCGCGGGGCGCCGCCGCCACAGACCGTCTCCACGCCATCCGCCGAACCGGTAGTCGAAGTGCGCGAGCTGGTCCGACGGTTTGGAACCTTTGTCGCGGTGGATCAGGTTAATTTCCAAATAAGCCGCGGAGAAATTTTTGGTTTGTTAGGCCCCAATGGCGCTGGCAAAAGCACCACCTTCCGCATGCTTTGCGGCCTTTTGCCGCTGACTTCCGGCACCCTTCGCGTGGCCGGCCATGATCTGCGCCATGCTCGGGCCTCGGCCCGGCAAACCGTGGGCTATGTGGCCCAGAAATTTTCCCTCTACAGCCATTTAAGCGTCCGCGACAACCTCGAATTTTTCGCCAGCGCCTACGGTTTGCGCGGTCGGCGCCGCCGCCAACGTCTGGCCTGGGCGGTGGCGGAATTCGGGTTCGGCGCGCTGCTGGCCAGCGCCACCGGCCGTATTCCCGATGGGTTTAAGCGCCGTTTGGCCATGGCCTGCGCGCTGCTGCACGAACCGCGTATTCTTTTTCTGGATGAGCCCACTTCCGGTGTTGATCCGCTGGCCCGTCGGGAATTTTGGAAACGCATCACCGCCATGGCGGACGAGGGAGTAACGATCGTGGTTACCACGCACTTTATGGAAGAAACCGAATACTGCGACCGCATGGTAATTATGATGAACGGCCGGATTCTCGCGCAGGGGACGCCCGCCGCCATCCGGCAGCTTGGCGCCACCGCCGCCCTCACCGAGCCGACCATGGAAGACGCCTTCATTCATGTGGTGCGCCGGGATCAACCCAGCGCGGCGTAGCCGCGCTGGGTAACCAGTGTCATCCGTGGTGAGAGACACAAAAGGGGGAACCCCAAGCACCGCGTCGCAGAGTCGCTACGGCGACCTTCAGCGCGGTGAACCGAACAAGACTGGATCGCCCGAAGCCGCATGCGGAAGCGGAATGATGAGCCGCGGGTGACCCGAAACACCAGAACCACGGACCACCCGGCGCGGCGGAGCCGCAACCACACCTATAGCCCCCGGTCCGCGCGGAGCCGGATCGGCCATGGCGGATCGAGGAGTCGCCCCTGGAGACCTTGCCGGGGGTAGCGGTCCGCCGGATAAAAGGATGTTCTGGTGACGAATAAAATCTTCGCACGGCGCAAGGATTTTGAAGGATTGTGATACAGTTCGTCATCGCAGGCGCGGACTTAACAGGGAACGAGCGTTGTACCTACTACCGGCACATAAGATTAAAACCATCGCGGCCGGGGCCAGCGGACCGCCCCTTGGGGCGACCTTCCAACCAGGTCTCAGCCTTGCGTGCGCGCGGTATAGCTCCGGCTGGCCGGAGGTGGAATCCGCGGTGAAAGCCCGACGCCCCGCACCGCCAGCCCGCACCAATGTACGGCGTCTATTTTCGGAGTACGCGCATGAGCGCCCGGGCTAAACTGGCGAAGCCGCGGCGGATTTTTGCCATGAGCCGCAAGGAAGCGCGGCAGATGCTGCGCGACCCCAGCAGCATCGCCCTGGGCATTGTTTTGCCGCTGTTGCTGATCTTACTGTTCGGCTACGGCCTGTCACTGGACGCCCATCACGTGCCGATCGCCGTGGTGTTGGAAGACCACTCCCCCGCCGCCCAATCGCTTTTCGGGGCCTTTGCCGGTTCGCGCTATTTCCGTCCTCGCGCCCTTTATTCCATGGCGGCCGCCGAGAAATTATTATCCGCGGGGCGCGTGGATGGCATCCTCCGTTTGCGGCACGAATTTTCCCGGCAGCTGGCCGCAGGCCATGCCCGTCTTCAATACGTCACGGACAGCATCGACGCCAATCGGGCCCGGCTGATTCAGAATTATGCCCGGGGCGTTATTGCGGCTTGGCTGGCCCAACGGGCGTTAACCCATGGTTGGCGGGAGATTGCACCGGTGTCCCTGCAACCCCAAATCTGGTTTAACCGCGGCCTCAACAGCCGCTACTTCCTGGTGCCGGGCTTGCTGGTGCTGATTATGACCCTGATCGGCGCGCTGATGACCGCGTTGGTGGTGGCGCGGGAATGGGAGCGCGGCACATTTGAGGCTTTGTTCGCCACGCCGGTAAAACCGGGGGAAATCGTCATCAGCAAAATTCTTCCGTATTTCGGTCTGGGCATGACCGGATTTGCGGTGACCGTGGCCGCGGCGCGCCTGTTGTTTCACGTGCCGCTGCGCGGCTCCCTGCCGGTGCTGATCCTGGTGGCGGCGTTATATCTGCTCGTAGCGTTGGGGATGGGCTTGTTTATCTCCACCCGCGCCAAAAATCAATTTATCGCCAGCCAGGCCGCGCTGCTGCTGACCTTCTTGCCGGCCATGATGCTCTCCGGATTTATCTTTGACCTCCGCAGCATGCCGCCGGCGGTGCAGGCCATCACCTATGTGCTGCCGGCGCGTTACTTCGTGGCCCTGCTGCAAACGCTGTTCCTGGCCGGGGATATCTGGAGCGTGGTTGTTCCGAACGCCGCGGTGCTGGTCGTAATGGCGGTGCTTCTGCTGGGGATGACGCGGCGGCTGACCGTGAAGCGATTGGTGTGACATGAATGGGTTCTGGCGCATTTTGGCCCTGATCCGTAAAGAGCTGGGCGCAATCATCAAAGACCCGCGCAGCCGGTTTGTCGTGGTGATTCCGCCGCTGGTGCAAATGATCGTCTTCGGTTACGCGGGAACCTTTGATCTGACCCACGTGCCCTATGTGCTGATCGACCAGAGCCGCTCCCGCGAGTCGGTTCAATTCCTCAGCCGTCTGGATGGATCGGGCATCTTTACACGGATCGGCCAGGTCGGCAATATCCAGCAGGCGCGGCCGTTATTGGATTCGCGGCGGGCGCTGCTGATCGTACAGATCCCCCGGCATTTTCAGCGCGAGATCTTGCTGGGCCGCAGCGCCGACCTGCAAGTTATCGCCGATGGCCGCAACTCCAACACCGCCGCCCTGGCTATCGGCTATTTGAATCAGATCGTCAGCCAATTTAATTTTTCCATCCCGCGCCGTCCCGCCGGCCGCGCGCCGCCGTCCGTGTCCCTGCGCATCCGCTCCTGGTTCAACCCTGATTTGCTCTCCCGCTGGCAAATCACACCGGCCATCATCGGCCTGATTACCATGATCGCCGTCATGATTCTCACCGCCATGTCCGTGGCCCGGGAGCGCGAACAGGGCACTTTCGATCAACTCCTGGTGACGCCCTTTACTCCGCTGGAAATTATGCTCGGCAAGGTCGCTCCGCCGATCTTAATTGGACTGGCCCAATCGGCGGCTATTTTCTTGATCGTGCGGTACTGGTTCCAGGTGCCCTATTATGGATCCGCCGGAGCCATTGCGCTCTGTTTTGTACTGTTCATTATCGCGGCGGCGGGTTTGGGGTTGTTGGTCTCCTCGATATCTTCCACCATGCAGCAGGCGTTGCTGGGGTCTTTCGCGGTAGTGATGCCCTGCGCCCTGCTGTCCGGCCTGGCCACACCCATCGCCAATATGCCGCGGGTGGTGCGGGATATTACGTTGCTCAACCCGATGCGCTACGATGTGCAGGCCGTGCGAGAAGCGTTTCTGCAGGGCGCCACCGTGCGCCAATTATGGCCCGAATTCATTCCCATGGCGCTGATTGCCCTGGTAAGTCTGCTGACCGCCTCCTGGCTGTTCCGGCATCGGGTGACGTGACGGCTCGACAGCTCTTTCAGACGGGATCAGCCCAGTTAGCCTGAATATTTCATCGGTTTTTCAAACGGCGACCCAGCGCAGGTCCGACGGCCTGCTGGTCGTATCGGTAGCCCCAAATAGGGCCGTTCCGCCTCGCCGCCAACTTCAAAAACAGGCGTTAGGCCATTCTGCGCAGGGCGTCTCCGGACCCCATTGGCTTTACCTAATGGCTCTGAAACCCCCACCAATGGATGAGTTCGGACCTGCCTTTCGCCTCCTAACCGGTATTTAGCTGAATGGCGACCTGCGGCCGCGTCGGCAGGGGTAGTTCCCGGAACCGCCGGAAGATCAGGTGGAACAAGTCCTCCAACGGGTAGCCGCCCGGCAGAGGCCACACCAGCCGCCGCACGCCGGTGCGCACCACCGCCCCGATCTTGACCAGTTTCAGGCGGCTCGTATCCGCTCGCCCCGCTCGCCTCGCCGGGGGCGAGCAGGACTTTGTCGAGTAGCCCTCCTCGGCGACCAGTGGGCGGGCAGGCCCCGCCGGCAGGCGGGCAAGCTTTGTCGAGTCGCCTTCTCCGGCGACCTGGTCTCCTGCTCGTGCTCAATCCGGTCCTGGTTCCGCGGGTCACGCACACAGGCGGAAGCCCGCTCCGTCAGGTACAGCCGGCAGTTCGCTTTCCCCAGCAGCACCGCCTCGGCATCCGAAGTGATTGGCTCGCTTTTGAATTCCAGCAGGTCGCCGCGGGCGACTCGTTACGGCGACCCGGAGGTTCACCGGCCCAAAGGCCGGTGCTTCAGGTTCGATGGCAAGTCTGCGGCTCTTTCGCCAACCCGAAATTTATCGTTTGACAACGCACTGGCATTTTCTCAGAGCTTAACCCGGAGGCCAGCGTGTTGGTTGGAATTGCCTGGATTATTTGACCCAGACGGGTATGCTGTTCAATCGACTTGGTAACCCGTAAAAGGATGGTTAATCCGTGTGGTGTTTTCGCCGAGCTGGGCAATCCATGCGGCATTCGATGGAGGCCTGACAACACGTGGGTGGTGATATCAATCGTCGGCGTTGGCTGGGAGGGAGCCTGCTTGGTGTAGTGGGCGGGGTAGGCCTATTGCGTCCGGGCGGGGGAACCGCTGGAGCAAAGGCCGATTCGCCAGCCGATAAGACCCACCGCGGATCTCCCGCCGCTTTTGGCATTCACGTTGTGGATGAACAGACTGGGCGGGGCGTGCCGCTGGTGGAGTTGCGGACGACTAATAATGTTCGCTTTTATACCGATAGCGCCGGTTACACCGCGGTGGAAGATCCGGGCTTGATGGGCCAAAAGGTGTATTTCTTTGTGAGCAGCCCCGGCTACGAATACCCGAAAGATGGTTTCGGCTATGTCGGCGTGGCGCTCGACGTAAGGCCCGGCAACACAACAACCGTTCGCATCCACCGGACCAATATAGCGCAGCGGCTGTATCGGGCCACCGGCGAGGGTATCTATCGGGATAGCGTCATTCTGAGCCGAAAAACGCCGATCCGCCAGCCGCTGCTTAACGGGAAGGTAACGGGGCAAGACAGCGTGTTGGCCACCGTGTACCGGGGGCGAATCTACTGGATTTGGGGAGATACGGTGCGCCTGGCGTACCCCTTGGGAAATTTCCGGTCCTCCGGAGCCAGGTCAGATTTGCCAAGTCACGGCGGCCTGCCGCCGGAAGTGGGAATAAATTATGATTATTTCACCGATAAAACCGGCTTTTGCCGGGCGATGTGCCCACTGCCCAGCGAGCCGGGCGGGGTGGTCTGGCTGGGTGGATTGACCGTGATTCCAGGTCCGAAGGGTGCGGAATTGATGGTGGCGCATTACTCGCGCCGGGCGAGCCTTACCAAGATGCTGGAACATGGCTTGGCGCTCTGGGACGATAAGATGCAAATTTTTCGTAAGTACGCGATCTACGCCTACCATGAAACTTGGCGCATGTTGGGCGGACACCCCGCGGTTTATGTTGAGGCGGGAAAAGAATATCGGCTATTTGCGGCCCCCTCCACGCATTTCCCAACGGTCCGCGTCCCAGCCACATTGTCGGCCATTGTAGATTCGAGTCGCTACGAGGCCTTTACGTGCCTGACCCCGGGCACGCGTTACGCGAAGCGGCAATCACAGGTGGAACGGGCCAGCAACGGCGCGCCGATCTGGGGCTGGAAACGTGATACCGATCCACTCAATGAACTCCAGGAGCGGGAATTGATATCCGCCGGTTTGATTAAACCCTCCGAGGCTCATTTCCAAATTGTTGACGCGGATACCAGGAAGCCCTTGGACTGGTCGGGCGGTTCCTTTTATTGGAATGACTATCTCCATAAATGGATTATGATTGGCGGTCAATTTGGTGGAACGTCCCTGCTGGGTGAAATCTGGTTTTCGTGCGCCGATCAACCCACTGGTCCGTGGCGCTATGCGCGTAAGATTGCCACCCACCCTGATTATTCCTTTTATAATCCGACCCAACTTCCCTTTTTCGACCAACAGGGCGGCCGGGTCATCTATTTTCAGGGAACCTATTCCAACACTTTTTCCGGCAACTCCCATCCGACGCCGCGGTACGATTACAATGAGCTGATGTACCGTCTCGATTTATCCGACGCCCGCCTGAGACACTTGTGATCCGCGCTATCGCGGCGGCCTACGCAGCGCTTAATAAACCGTGACCCGCGAGCGTTGACCTGAAAAAAGGAAAGACCGTTCTCTGCAGCAGGGACGTTCGGTCTTGCTGGCCCGCGCCGAGGGGACCGTGCGAGCCGGGCGCACCCAGGCGAGAGTGCCGTACGCGATCACGGCCGAAGCCAGCGCCGCAACACCAAGCTCCCGCAGCGCCCCCGTGGTAAACTCGACACCCCTTCGCAGATCAACTGACCATGTAATCGTCTACCTTTGTCAGGATCACGGTGAAACTCTAGGCCTCGTATGCTCCGCGGAACTCATCCATCCGACACGCGATGGCTGACCTGTTTCGGACTGGCTTTTGTCGGGAGCTTCCAACCATAAGGTGAAGATTCCCTTCGACGGGTTCTTGTCGAACTGGAACTACAGAGCCGTCCCAGCATCCACCTGCGTGCAGGTCTCCAGACCTGCCGCCTTTTCATTGATACTCAACGCGGCCTCTGACGATACATTTATAGGGAGCGAAGGCTGCGGAAAAATGCTGATTTTCCGGCCATAATACCGAACCAGATATCCCCTTAACAGCCGCGTAGAGTAACAGGCTAAACGGAGTACAATCATCTTTTTGCGCGTCGGCCGAGGCGTGGCGCGGCCGTTCGACTCGGTTCGGCTACCAAACAAAAAAAAGCCGCTCCCGGTTCGGGGGGCGGCTTAGCAAACGGCTGCTGCGAATTCGCTGGTGCGTTACTTAATAAACAGCATCTCGCGGTAAGTCGGCAAGGGCCAGAGATCGTCGGAGACGATGGTTTCGAGTTTATCCCCCAGGCTTCGAACCGCCACCATCGCCGGCAGAAGTTTGTCGCGAATATATTTGGCGTGCGCCAAGCTGTCACCGTGCGCATGATTTTCGGCGAGCGCCGCCAGCGCGGAGGTTTTGGTTTGCAACGCGCTGACCGTGGACGCCAATTCTTGCAGCAGGGCCTCTTGTGCCGCGAGGTCTTTGCCGGTCACGCCCGCCGCCTTGGCCGCGGCCACGGAAGACGCTACTTCCTGCTGGTATTTCAGAGCGGCCGGCAGGATCATCGTGCGGGCGATGACCGCGGTCATTTGGGCCTCAATGCTGACTGTTTTGATGTAGTTTTCCAAGTAGATTTCATAGCGGCTGTGCAGCTCTTTTTCACTGAGTACCTTGTATTTCGCGAACAGCTCCAGGGACGCCTTGCTGATCAAATGCGGAACCGCTTCGACCGTGGTTTTCAGGTTGGGTAAACCGCGTTTCTCCGCTTCCTTAGGCCATTCGGGCACATAATTGTCGCCATTGTAGATGACCCGCTTGTTCTCCTTGATGATCGATGCCAGCAGATTCTGGACGGATTTATTAAAATCCTTGCCAAGTTTCTTATCGGCTTCGAGTTTCGTGGCGATGTAATCCAACGATTCCGCAACAATTGTGTTGAGCACGGTGTTCGGACCAGCGATGGACTGTCCGCCGCCGACCGCGCGGAATTCAAACTTGCTGCCGGTAAAAGCGAAGGGCGAGGTGCGATTGCGGTCGCTGGCATCGCGCGGCAGGCGGGGCAAGGTGGTCACGCCGACTTCCATGTGCCCGCCGGGCTTGGCGCTCTTAGCCCCGCCGCTCTCAATCTGATCCATGATGTCCTGGAGCTGTTCACCCAGATAAATTGAGATAATCGCCGGAGGGGCCTCCTGAGCGCCTAAGCGGTGATCGTTGCCCGCGAAGGCGACGGCCACCCGCAACAATTCGGCGTATTTATTCACCGCGCGGATCACCGCGGCGCAGAACACCAGGAACTGCGCATTTTCGTGCGGTGTCTCGCCGGGGCTAAGCAGGTTTTCGCCGGTATCGGTGGCCATGGACCAGTTATTGTGTTTGCCCGAGCCGTTGACACCCGCGAATGGTTTTTCGTGAAGCAGACAGGCCAGACCGTATTTTTCAGCCACACGGCGCAGCGTCTCCATGGTCAGCATCTGATGATCGGCCGCCAAGTTGGAATTTTCAAACAACGGGGCGATTTCATATTGCGCCGGGGCGACCTCGTTATGGCGCGTTTTTACCGGTACGCCCAGCTTGTACAGTTCCTGCTCCACTTCCAACATGCACGCCAACACGCGCTCCGGAATGTTACCGAAGTAGTGGTCTTCCATTTCCTGGCCTTTCGGCGGCTTGGCGCCGAAAAGCGTCCGCCCGCAGTTGATCAAATCGGGCCGGGCATAATAGAAGTTCCGGTCGATCAGAAAATATTCCTGTTCCGAGCCGACGGTCGTGAACACCTTGGAAGCGTCGGTCTTGCCGAATAGCCGCAGCACCCGCAAAGCCTGGCTGGAAAGCGCCTCCATGGAGCGCAGTAGGGGGGTTTTTTTATCCAGCGCTTCGCCGGTCCAGGAGACAAAGGCGGTGGGGATGACCAGCGTGGTGCCGTTGGGATTTTCCAGGATGTACGCCGGCGATGTGGCGTCCCAGGCGGTGTAGCCGCGGGCTTCAAAGGTGGCGCGCAGCCCGCCGGAGGGAAAAGAAGACGCATCCGGCTCGCCCTTGACCAGTTCCTTGCCGGAAAATTCCAGCAGCGCCCCGCCTGCCTCGGTCGGCGCCAGGAAGCTGTCATGTTTTTCCGCGGTTAATCCAGTCATGGGATAGAACAAATGGGTATAGTGCGTGGCGCCTTTTTCCACGGCCCAATCGCGCATGGCGGCGGCGACGGAATCCGCAATCGACAGGTCCAGCGGAGCGCCTTTCCTGATCGTCTGCTGCAGCTTTTTGAACACCGCCTTGGGCAGGCGCTGCCGCTGCACTTCCTCATTAAAGACGTTGGAGGAAAAGACTTCCTTTACCGGTGTTTCCTTGAAGTTTACACGGGGCGGGACGCCGCGGAAGTTGGTCAAGGCCGAAATCGCAGCGCGGCGAGCGGTGGATGCACCCATAACCATAGGACTCCTGCAAAAAAACTTCACTGGGCCGCCGGTATTCACGTCTGCTTTCCGCCTCCGGCGAGCCCCACAAAAAGGCGTACTATATCCCTAAACTTGGTTTACCGCCAAAGGTGCTAATGTTACCTTCTCCGGATCAACCAATGCAAGTTCCGTGCCAAGGCCCTAAGCCCAGGGCCTTGCAAACATTTGCGGACAGCTGGTTCGAAGTGGCCAGGCTCGGGCCCACTCGCAGCGGCGGGTGGGACCCCGCCGGCTACGCAGCGCCTGGTTCGCGCATGAACGCGGGGTTCCGCGGCGTCCCCTTCCGCGCTCGGCCGCCATAGCCGGCGATGCCCCTATCGCCGTTGCGGACAACCCTTGTACTAAGAACGCACCCGAGGGCCAACCACCTGGCTTTCGCCCCGCTCGCCTCACCGTGCCTGAGCAGGACGTGGTCGAGTCGCGCGCCGTTCCTTGGCAACCTACCACGTGCCCACAAATGTTGCCGTATCCAGCCAAACGTGAATGGCAGTCTTAAATCATGCGCTTTCTCCAGTTTAGTACGGCGGCGCTATGACCAGGCGGCGGAAGTCACCTGCCCGCGTTTTAGGCATCACGACCATTACGCGGGTCTTTCTGCCGAGTTTTGATGCGAGGCCACCACTTGACAAAACGCCGCGCCGCGTTAAGTTTTCGTGTTATCAATTGGACTTGAACGTGGCAAAGGAAGCCGCACGGCTGCTATAAATCCACGGATCGGGGCACAGCGCGGCGTAGCCGCAACCAAATAAATAGCTCCCGGCTCTGCCGGGGGTAACGCTTCGCCGAACCTCGGAATCTTTGCGACGAAAAAATCTTCGCGCGGCGCGAAGAAACCCGGAGATTGTGAGACAGCGTCTATTCATTCAGCGAATCCGGCGGCGTTTTCGTGCGCCGCGGCAGGGGCAAAAGTCCGGTAGTCCGAAAAATTTGGCGGTCGCGCAGCACCCGCGTACGGATGTTGCGCCAACCGCTTTTCGTGTCTTACGCAGAAAGGGCGTGTTCCATGTCGTATCTGGCGGATTCCCTTCGGAAAAGGCTTCGCATCCTGGGCCTACTGGCGGTGCCGCTCGGTGCGGCCCCGGCGCTGGCCAATTACGCCACGCCGATCGGCTTGACCGGTTGGAATGCCGACGTGGTGTATGCGGCGGATTTTACCAACGATTACGCACAGGGTTTCGGCGGCCCGCTGGGCGGCGGTGGCTGGGGCGATCCTACTTGGTACCAGAGCAGCAGTAATATGGCTGGCGGTATCACCGCCGACGCGTCCTACGGGTTCACCAGCAACGTTGCGGATCCGTACAACGGCGGCGCCTCGACGCATTTTACGTTCCAGCCGTTCATCGACAAGAACGTTCTGTACTTGGCAGGCAGTGGCGGAAGCATCAGCCTCAAGACCCGCGCCGCGTACCAGAACCTCGCCGTTCTTGCCGCTTCCGCGTGGGCGACCGGGACCACGACAGGTGAGCTCACCCTGAACTTTGCCGACGGTACAAACAGTTCACCGATAAGCTACAACGCCTTCGATTGGGGCGGCGGTAACAGTAGCCCCCAGCGTGCCTTCATGCAAAATTTCTACCGCAGCGCGAACTCCGGTGGTACGGAAGGCGAGGAGTTGGTTCAAGACAGCCGTAATGGTGCAAGTTTCAATATGTACGAAACCGACATCGACCTAACGGGGGCGTCGGGGTACAGCAATAAGTTGATCCAAGGCATCACCTTCGCCGAACCCAGCGCCGGGGATATCGGCATCTTCGCCGTCAGTGGCGTGGAGAATTCTGATCCGGCTCCGGCGCCGGAACCGGCGACGCTGGCCCTTTTTGCCCTCGGCGGCTTAGCGCTGTTGGCCTCGCGTCGGCGGCGAAAACCGCGGTAGCGGGCACAAGCCGCGTGTTCAGACAGGGGCGGTATGTGCGGAGGTGGCATCCATTTTCGTGCTTCGCGGGTGGGCGTGACAGACATGTCGGCGGCTATATAACGGCACGGGGATACTTGTTTGGATCTATAGCCGCCGGTTTACCGGCGGTGGCGTTTCGGTATGCACCCGGCGCCACGGCGTGAAACGTGGCATCGCGTGATGCACCGCGCGTGCCACCGCCGACAAAGTCCCGACACTGCTTACACCACGCCGTCGCCGCAACGCTCCCAACACGCGCGACTGTGGCCGCCAGTCGGACGGCGAGAATCGCTCCACCACCGCCCATTCGTCTAATTAACGCCGCTTGTCCAATATGCTTTCCATGTTGGCGGGCTGGCGCCGAGTTGAGATTTATGCAACGATTAGGTTAACGCTTAGGGGGCACCACCCCCGGCAAGCTGGGGGCTATATACACCTGATTGGGCAGGGTTGAGCCGATGCCCCAAAAGGGGCACACCCCCAGCAAGCTGGGGGCTATATACCGCCCTTATCATTCTCCGCAGGTCGAGGGCTCGCCTCTGGAGAGCGCCCCGCAGGGCGTGAGCGACTGTTCAGAAACTGTTTACCGGCTCGCCAGCTTGGCTGCGATCTGGGCGACATGGCGGCATTGGAAGCGGGCGATGGCCAGTTCGTTTTCGCTGGGCTGGCGGTCGCCGCGGGCGCCCGCCAGCGTCGTGGCCCCGTAGGGCGTGCCGCCGGAAATCTGGTCCATCGCCAGCAGCCGCGCTTCGGAGTAAGGCACGCCAACAATAATCATGCCATGGTGCAAGAGCGTGGTGTGGAAGCTGGTAAGGGTGGTTTCCTGGCCGCCATGTTGGGAGGCGGTGCTGGCGAATACGCTGCCGACTTTACCGATCAAGCCGCCTTTCAGCCAAATTTGCCCGGTCTGATCGAGAAAATTCCGCATCTGGGCGGCCATATTGCCGAAACGCGTCGGGGTGCCGAAGATAATCGCATCCGCTTCCGTGAGTTGCTCCGGTTTCAGAATGGGGATATGGGCGAACGCTTTCTGGGCCGCGGCGGCGCCGTGCTTCTCCAGCACATCCGCCGGAATCGTTTCCGGTACGCGGAAAATTTTCACCGCTGCTCCCGTTACCTCCTGGGCGCCTGCGGCGACGGCCTCGGCCATTTTCCAGACATGGCCGTACATACTGTAAAAAACAACATAAACTTTGGCGGACATGGAAAGCTCCTTACTATACTCAACGCGGCCTCTGACGATACATTCTTGTGGTGCAGGCCTCCCGACCTGCCGTCTTTTCATCTAACCCAACGCCGCCTCTAACGATGCATTATAGGGAACGAAAACTGCGGAAAAATGCTGATCTTTGGGCCATAATACCGAATCAGATCTCCGATTATCAGCCGCGTAAAGTAAATGTCTCGTTACAGACCAAACGGAGTCTATCTTCATCGGCCGGTCCATTTTCCACGTGTCCCAATTTTAGCGGTCGATGCCGGCCCAGCCGTTTAACTTGCGGCCCCGAATTATAGCGCCATGCAGTCGGGTCAGGCAAGCAGCCCGTCATTTAATTGAGACTTAATGTCAATTAGTATATATTGTTATCATCAGTGCTGCTCGTGGTGGAGGCGTAGGAATTTCGGCATTCCCGCCAAGCGCTTATAATGCTGCCCCAACGCCGCCAGGCATACTCCCGCGTGCCCGTGCCGATGTCTCCGAGGTGAAGGTGGAACGGATGTGGCGCGCCGGGTGCTAATCCGGTCGGAAAGTCGCCAGTTAGTTGGCGCGGAGCGACGCGCTGC